>JAFDEW010000227.1 GCA_019310125.1 Deltaproteobacteria bacterium
ATTGTCGGATATTTCAGGGAGATCATGGGTCGTAAACCTTCCCTGACCCTTGAGCTGGACAGCCATACCGCCGACGCGGGTCTGGAAACCCGGATTGAAGCGTTTCTTGACATCATTACCGCATACCGAAAACTGGCGTCTAAAAAAAGACTTGCCGGAAAAGAGCAAACTTTTCTTCCTGCACGGACAACACTGGAAAACGGCATGGCCAGAGTTATCACATCCTCGGGCGAGTCGATTCCCATGACCGATCCACGAGTAACCCTTCTGGTTCCCTCTATGGGCAGGATTGGCACGGAAGCAGTGGCAGCTGTATTTCGTGGAAAAGGCTTCAACGTGGTAGCAAATCCACCGTCCGATGAAATGGTATTGAAATTGGGTCGTGCGAATACCTCCTGTAAAGAGTGCCTACCCCTGATACTCACCACGGGAATTTTGCTTAACTATATTCAAAACAAAAAACGAAAAGACGAGATTCTGGTTTACTTCATGCCCACAAGTTCCGGACCATGTAGATTTGGTCAGTACCACATTTTTATGGAAGATCTGGTAAAAAGATTAAACATACCGAATGTGGCCACGTTTGCGCTAACATCAGAGAATTCCTATTTGGGTTTGGGCAATGAGTTTCAGCTAAGATTATGGAACGGGATCGTTATTTCCGATGTCATGGAAGATATTCGATCCATGTTGCTGGCCAATGCACAAAACACCCAAGCAGCAATTACAATATTTAATAACGAGATGAGTTTGATACTGGACGAAATCCGAAAAGGGAAATTCTCCCACATTGAAATACAACTTGGCAAATCAGCCGGACGGATAAGGCGGATTCCCATGAAGCGTTCACCGGAAGAGGTGCCCACCATCGCCCTGGTGGGTGAAATATTCGTCCGCCGGGATGCTCTATCCCGCGGGTATCTGACCGAGCGCCTTGCCCAAAAAGGGTTTGCCACCATGTGTTCGCCCATCGCCGAATGGATACTGTATTCAGACTATTTAGTGGACAAAGGGCTTGTCGATTGCAGGATGACAAATATGGAAAAGCTGGCGTTTATTGTCAGAAAGAAATTCATGGCCCGGCACGAAAAGCGTATCAAGTCGATACTTTCAGAAACGGGTATGGTTCATATAGCGCCACTGGACGTAAAAGCAATAGTAAATAACGGTTTTCCATATATATCACCCAACCTGACCGGCGAAGCAATCCTGACCGTGGGAAGCTCTCTCGCAGAGATAGCGTCACACGCATGCGGCGTGATCGCCATCGGGCCCTTTGGCTGCATGCCCAATCGTCTGTCTGAGGCCATTCTTAACCAGGCCATGGTCAGCGAAGGGAAGTTGGCAACCGATCCAAATAATGAGTCGCTTCAAGCTATCCTATCAGGAATGGAACACCTTCCCTTTCTGGCAGTCGAAAGCGACGGGTCACCCTTTCCTCAACTTATAACCGCAAAGCTGGAAGCTTTTTGCCTGCAAGCTGAACGACTAAATGACAGGATGCGTGCGGTTAGAAAAAAGCATAGGTTAAAGGATGCTGAAGTTGCCGGGATAGACTATTGCGGTGCGGGTCTGTCTCGATATTATGGGGTAACAAACTCATATGCTGCTCAATTTGTACCTTCAGGAAAAAGCTGAATAAAACATGCCTTAATTAAAAATTAGGCGGTGGATTTTGGTGCTAAAGAAAACATTGACAGATTCTCCCCAATCCTCTAAAGCAAAAAAAATCACGGGCCAGTACAACGCTTACATAAAATATTTTTCCCATTTTGTTTGCGATCAGTTAGGGTACAACATTATCCATAGGTGCAGGATGAACTCATTAAAAGGAGTATGATGAAAAAAACAATCGCTGTATTGGAAGGCGACGGTATCGGGCCGGAGATCGTGGGTGAAGGCATTAAAGTGTTAAAGGCCGTTGAACACCAGTATGGGCATACCTTTCACCTGAACTATGCGCCGTTTGGTGCACAGGCCTATTTTACCCATGGCTCACCATTCCCCAAGCAGACCCAACTCATTTGCGACCACGCCGACGCCATTATCAAAGGGCCGGTTGGACTTGCGGTCGAAAAAATGAATACCATTCCACAGCAGTTTCGCCCGGAAATCGGCGCCATTTTGCCGTTGCGCAAACGTTATGACACCTTTGCCAATTTCAGACCCGTACGCCTGCCCAAATCTCTGGCCGCATTTTCACCCCTGCGGGAAAACGTAATAGGGAACGGAGTAGATATTTTAATGGTGCGCGAACTTGTTGGAGGGATCTATTTTGGAGAAAAAATAGAAGGCCCTGCCGTTAACATGCAATACGCCCAGGACAATTGCGTGTACACCGCCAAAGAAGTGCATCGCGTGGCGGTAGTAGCGTTCGAGGAGGCTCGAAAACGCAACAGCCAAATAACGAATGTGCATAAAGCAAATGTGCTGGCAACATCGCGTTTCTGGAATGCTATTGTCGAAGAAGTGGCACAGGATTTCCCCGATGTGCCGTATCGTTCGGTGCTGGTGGATAACGCCGCCTTTCAGTTGGTGAAGAATCCCACCCAATTTAACGGTGTGATGCTGCTGGAAAACATGCAGGGAGATGTGCTCACCGATCAGGCCGGCGGCATTCTCGGCTCACTCGGTCTTATGCCCTCGGCATGTCTTGGCCCGGACAAAGGCTATGTGGAAGCGGCCCACGGCTCGGCCCCGGATATTGCCGGACAGAATATTGCGAATCCGTATGCCATGATCGGTAGCGTGGCCTTTTTGTTAGACAAATGTTTCGGGTTAACCCAGGAAGCCCATGCCGTCTGGAACGCACTGTTCACCATCTTTGAGCGAGGCTACCTGACGTTGGAACTGGCGACCAATGCCTCGGATTCTGAAAAAGTACTCTCCACCACCGCTTTTGGCGATATGGTGGTAGATATTCTTGTCGGAAAATAATTATTCTGCCTCGAATACACAAAGGCACGAAGAAAGAGCGAGCTTCAGAAGGACAAAAGTTGAGAACAGAACCGTATTCCTATGTGATTCCTCCCCCGTAACTTTTCAATCAAAGGCAATATCGTTTTTGCAAGTATGGTCACGGCCACCTTTAACAAAAAAGCAATTCACAAAAATTCCAAGCCCGCTCCCTCGCCGGCCGTTCAGGTTGGGTTATAGGGGTGCAGCAAATCGGTGGGACCATGGATTCGTCGAACATGTGGTCGGTCAACGGTTACAGACATCGAAAGAGATGTTTCAAGTGTCCGAGGCTGTGGTGATCCATTCCTTGCAAAAATCTGTAAAGTATGTATAATTACAAAATTCGGGCAGCATACAGATGCCGATACCCCATTAAAAGACAACGGAGCATTATGAACGAAATCATTGAAACCCCCTATCCCGATAAACGGGCGGACAAACCCAAATTTTTGACGGAAACCCTTTTCAAGGAATTCGATCTTCCCGACAAGGTACTGGCCGGACTTGGCGATGCCGGCTTTATGCATTGTACGCCCATCCAGGCCCGGGTGTTGCCGCTGTCCTTGACCGGAAGGGATGTGGCAGGTCAGGCCCAGACCGGTACCGGAAAGACCGCCGCTTTCCTGGTCACTATATTTACCCGGTTGATGTCGCTGCCCAAGCCGGGTAACCGGCTGCCGTCCGCCATGGTCATTGCTCCCACCCGCGAATTGGCCCACCAGATTTACGAGGAGGCCATGGTACTGGGCGGTCACACGGACTTCAAAATGGTCGAGGTGGTCGGTGGGGTCGACTACACCCGGCAGGCTGGACTGCTGAGGGAAGGCGCCGATCTGGTCATCTGCACGCCCGGGCGGATCATCGACTATTTCAAGCAGGGCATTTTCAAGACATCCGGTATCCAAATGGTGGTGATTGACGAAGCGGATCGTCTTTTAGATCTTGGTTTTGCCAAAGACATGCGCTATATCCTACGCAATCTTCCCCATTACTTAAAGCGCCAGTCCATGCTTTTTTCGGCGACCCTTTCCTACAGGGTCATGGATCTGACGTATGAATACATGAACCTTCCGGAGTTTATCGCGGTTGCGCCTGAGGAGATCACCGTTGAGGGGATCGAACAGACCCTGCACCATGTGGGTAAAGACAAGAAATTTTCTCTCCTGCTGGGAATTCTGATGCGGGAAGACCCCTACCGATGCATGGTTTTTGTGAATACGAAAGCGGGGGTAGAATGGCTGACCAAGAAACTGAAGAGGAATAAATGGCCGGCGGAAGGTATTACCGGCGATCTGCCCCAGCGTAAGCGTTTTAGGATTATGGAGGGGTTCAAGAAGGGCCGGTTGAAGATACTGGTGGCCACCGATGTCGCGTCAAGAGGTATCCACGTTGAGGACGTCAGCCATGTCATCAACTATGATCTGCCTCAGGACGCGGAGAATTACATCCATCGAATCGGACGGACAGCCAGGGCCGGAAAATCAGGTCGGTCCATAGCCCTTGCCTGTGAGGATTACATCTACCACCTCGAACCGCTCGAGGAGATGCTCAAATGCAAAATTCCGGTGGTTTGGGCCGAAGACGACTGGTTTGTTGAGGATCAAGCTGGTGCCGTTAGCCGGAAACCCAGGGGCAAAAAACCCGTACCGGCCAAAGCGCGTGGCTCCCGGAAACGGAGTGCCTCCGGAAAGACACCCAAGAAATTAGCCAAAAGATCGCCCGGACATTATCCCGGCAAGTCTTTCGGATTCATGCCCCCGCCGGATGTTCCGGAGAAGCCGGATGATCCCAAGGAAAAGAAGACGGAGAGCGCTGGGAAATCCGGACTGCGAAAACGGCGCATACGCACCCGCCGCAAAAAGAAGCCGTCAGCCGGAGGCGGCAATGACCCTGCAGCAAAAGCCTAAAGGCGTGGTGCCGACACTTCTGAATTCCGCCTCGATAAAGCTCCATTCAAAATCCTGTTGCCAAAAAAAACAAAAAATTATAATCTTATCAGGTGCGGGACTATGGATAAAACACTTATTAGGTATAAAATATGACTGACATTACAAACAAAAAACTGCCTACGGTTGAGCAAGTTGAAGAGATCATGAAAGACTGGGAAAAGTTTTCAGTTGAGGAGTTTGCAGTCCGTTTTCAACTGGAAAAAGATGTTATTGAGGCTACTGTAGAGTATCTCCGCAAATTGAAAAGAACGTCCGATGAACGTTCAATTCCAGTAATGGCATGTTATCGTAGCGACAAGCTGGAATCCATTGTCAGATGCGCTGGTTCACGACATGGTTATATGTGATTCAAAGAGTTAGTTTATCCTTAATTTATAATAATTCTGCTTTTTAATTTAAAAGACTGGCTTCAGTTTTAGATAATCGAAGTTCTTGTGATTTATTTAATAGAGGCAAATCCATTTCACAGGGTTTGCCCTTTTCGTCTTTATGATATATGGAATCGGAACTAATTGATGTTAGTCTGTACTTTTGGCAAGTTATCTCAGGATGGGAATCATCATATAAAGCATCAATTCGAATCGCGTAGGAGGATAAAAAGTGATACAAGAAAATGAAATTGTAATGCTTACACTTGGTGGCGGAGTCTTCATCTTTACTTTAGTAAATCAAATGAGAATTAAACGCATACCAGAGTGGCAAATTCTTGTATCAGGGTTCTATTTTCTCTTGGCAGGCTGGGTTCTAACAGTTATTGAGGGTTTCTTCTGGAGGAGCCCACTAAATTATTTGGAACATCTGAGTTACGCTTGCAGCTCAACGCTAATGGCTGTTTGGTGTTGGAGAGTGGTATTTGGGGGCAAACAGGGAACCAAGTTATGAACCTTATAGTTATTTTTGATCTTATCACATTTTGTACCTCCCTTGCGGCGCTGATAATCCTATTAATCGGCTGGAAACGCGCTTTAAGCCGCGATGTTAAGTTGTTAACAGCAGGTCTTTTCGTTTTCACTTCGTTATATAGTTTTTGCCTTGTCCTGGAATGGTCTGGGATAACTCAAGTCCTTGACCCTTTTGAAGATTTAATTGGAGCAATAATTCCAATGTGGTGGGCTTTTATCTTCTATTCATTTCTACAGCAGCTTGCGAGTAATGATCTGCGGGAGAGTGAGGAACGCTACCGAACTTTAATTTCCGAAATGCTCAACGGCTTTGCTCTTCATGAAATCATGGTTGATAATAACGACAAGCCGTATGACTATCGTTTTTTAGAAGTGAATTTGGCTTTTGAAGAAATGACAGGACTTCAAGGAGTAGATATTGTAGGAAAAACGATCCTCGAAGTTCTGCCAAAAACAGAGACATACTGGATAGAAACTTATGGGGAAGTTGCCTTGAGCGGGAAATTCATCCGGTTTGAGAATTACTCTCAAGAACTTGATAAGTATTTTGAGGTGCTTGCATACAGTCCTCAAAAAGGCCAGTTTGCTGCTGTCTTTACAGATATCACCGATAGGAAACTTGCAGAGGAAGAAAGGGAAAGACTTGAAGAACAACTGCGTCAGTCTCATAAAATGGAAGCCATAGGAACCTTAGCAGGTGGCATTGCCCATGACTTCAACAACATGCTTGGTATTATCCTTGGAAATACTGAGTTGGCAATAGACGATGTTCCTGAATGGAATCCGGCTCGGCTCAACCTTGAAGAGATTAAAATAGCAAGTCTCCGTGCGAAAGATGTTGTACGTCAGCTCCTTAGTTTTGCTCGTAAAACAGTTAAGGAACGAAAACCTGTGAAGATCAATCCCATTGTTACAGATGTTCTGAAATTATTACGATCTTCAATTCCCACAAGCATTGAGATTCGTAGCAATATCCCAGAGGAATCACAAATAATCTTTGCTGATCCTACCCAAATCAATCAGGTAATGATAAATCTTTGTACAAATGCTGCCCAAGCTATGGAAGAGGATGGCGGTATTCTCGAAATCAGTTTGGATAGTATGACCTTAGATGAATCAACTGCTCAATCGTATGATTTATCTCCTGGTCGATATGTCAAGCTGACCGTAAATGATACTGGGCATGGCATTGATCCGAAATTTAAAGATCGTATCTTTGATCCTTATTTTACCACGAGGGAGTTTGCTAAAGGGTCAGGAATGGGCTTGGCTATGGTGCACGGAATCGTCATGAATCACGATGGCGCAATTACCGTTGAGAGCGAAGTTGGAAAAGGGACAACATTCAACATATTTTTTCCTATCGTTAGTAGGGAACCTGTTCCCGAGATTACAATTGATGAGGATCTTCCAACAGGTAAAGAAAGGATGCTTTTTGTTGATGATGAAGAATCCATAGTGAAAATGGGACGTCAAAGGCTGGAACGACTTGGATATAAAGTTGAATCGATCACAAGCTCTCTTGACGCTTTGGATCTATTCCGCTCCAAACCAGATCAGTTCGATTTGGTAATAACTGATCTGACGATGCCTAAAATGACCGGAGATAAACTGGTAAAAGAAATTCTAAACATACGACCGGAAATGCCAATAATTATTTGCACTGGATTCAGCGAAAAAATGGACGGAGAGAAAGCCAGGGAAATAGGCGCTTCTGGCTATCTTGAAAAACCGCATGAAAAAAGTGATTTAGCAAGAATGGTTCGGCAAGTTTTAGACGGGAAGAATGAGTAAGTTTTGTATTTAGAAACAGTTCACGCATGGGGATATCTGCAATATATTTTGAATCAAAGAATGGCCTCAGAAATTGCGATATCGAAATTTCAAGCATAAATTTATTTAGATCCCACTGCTAACAGATTTACCACTTCAAATTTTATAACATAAGGGTTTCTCCATGATTTATCGCCAGAAACACGTCGTCGGGTATTTTGTTTTTCCTTAAGGGCTGTTTTAAGCCTCTGGGGAGGCTCATCTAAGTGTTCATCGGTAAGAACGAACGTGCCCCAATAATGATGGCCACCGATTTTTTTGATGCCACATCCAGGTGAATCCGGAGGGCTTCTTCAGGGGAAACATAATGATGACGCATGAACCATCTGGGTTCATAAGCCCCTATGGGGATGGCAGACACATCAAAAGGCCCTAATTTCCTCCCCATTTCCCTGAAGATTGGAGAGTATCCCGTATCTCCGGCATCTTCGACAATTGCAGAATTTAGGTAAAACATATTCCACAACTTTACAGTTTAGTCAAATGGTACCCCATGGGTCAGCAGGGTAAACGCATTTGAATCTCAATACAGAGGGAACTCTCCACGACGGCTTGTATCTCTTTCCAACCGACTGAAACTTGTGCTCAGGGCTCACTCAAAAATAACTTCACATTTTGGATGCCGATGCATCCCGATTGGCTGGGTTACGAAAACTCGAAATATGCTTGATATTCCTTAATTTTTCGTGCCTTGCCAGACGGGCGCCTCAACTCCCAAAATTGTAAATTTATTTTTTCGTGAACCCTTAATCACCCGTAAGCCCGAGCTGCGCCAGAGGTGTTAAGAAAAATTCGTCGCTAAATTATCCTATTGAGTTTTTTAGTTATAATTTCATTCGGCTCGGGCGAACGCGTGCTAAAGCCCTTCAAACAGTCAGTCGGTTTCCAAGAGAAACAAGCCGTCGCTCCACTGCGCCGAAATCAAATTCGTTTGCCCTGCATGGGTCGGGCTAAAAATGCTTGCCAATTTCATTATGGGTTAGTATTCAGTATTTTGATGAAAGGAAAAAATATGTTTACAAAGTCAAAGGTATTTGAAGAAACGTTAAAAAACTATCTGGGCCAGTTGGGCGGGATTGAATTTAAATATTTAGAAAACATACTCGGGGTAGGGGTTGAAAAAGATGAGGTTATGGTTCCTTTTTTCGGAAAACCGTACCGGGTTTCCGCAAAAGGTGTGAGTGACCCGTCCGGAAGGCAGCCGCCTTTGGAAATAAGTGTTGTTTTATGTAGATATCTTCTTCTTTACCCGAAAACAAATCCAATTGACGACGAGTGGGTATCGTACAGAGATTTTAAGGACTCCGGTCCATTAACAAAGTTTTTTTTAACTGCCGTGGAACAACCCGTGGCCCATCATTTTTCAGGAAGGCTGGATGAGCTTAAAGCGTCGTGTGAGTTGCTCGGAGGATATCAACCCTTTATCGAACTTTCGTATGAACTCTCCGTGCAGTTCAATCCCCTTCCCAAAGTTCCGCTTCTTTTGCTGTATAATGATGCGGATGATGAATTTCCTGCGCATTGTTCCATACTTTTTGAACGGCGGGCGGAAAAATATCTGGATGCGGAATGTTTGGCGATTTTGGGAATGCTGCTTTCCGTGTATCTCAGAA
>JAFDEW010000228.1 GCA_019310125.1 Deltaproteobacteria bacterium
ACCGATCTCCGCACCCAGCCCAAGTTCCCCGCCATCGTTGAAACGTGTGGAAGCATTTACCAGAACAACGGAAGAATCCACGTCACGCACAAAGCGCCTCGCCCGCTTATAATCACCCGTAACAATGGCTTCCGTATGGCTGGAGCCATATCTTGCAATGTGAGAGATGGCCTGATCCATATCTTTAACAATCTTGACCGCCAGGATAAGATCCAGGTATTCCTCCGGCCAATCCGCTGGATCAGCCTTCCGGGCATCCGGCAATATCCTGCAGGTTTCAGGACAACCTCTGATTTCAACACCGGCCTTTATAAAGCGCTCGGCCATTTTTGTGAGAAATTCCTGTGAAATTGACCGGTGTACCAGCATGGTTTCCATGGAATTACATACGCCGGGGCGTTTTATAAAGCGCTCGGCCATTTTTGTGAGAAATTCCTGTGAAATTGACCGGTGTACCAGCATGGTTTCCATGGAATTACATACGCCGGGGCGTTGAACCTTGGCATTGAAACAAATATTTTGGGCCATTTCCAGATCCGCTCCGTCATCTATATATACATGACATACCCCTTTGTAATGTTTTAATACCGGTATGGTTGAATTTTCTACAACAAAGCGGATTAATCCCTCCCCGCCACGCGGAATAATGAGATCGATAAATTCCTCCTGACTCAAAAGAACCTTGACAGCTTCCCGGTCCCTGATGGGTACGACTTGGACGGCTTTTGCAGGAAGGCCGGTTTCAACAAGTGCCCGGCTGATAATACCTGCCAGAGCCTGGTTTGAATGAAGCGCTTCTGATCCGCCTCGGAGAATGACCGCATTCCCGGCTTTCAGACAAAGGCCCGCCGCATCTATGGTGACATTGGGGCGCGATTCGTAGATGATGCCGATCACACCGAGGGGGATGCGCATCCGTAAAACTTCCAGGCCGTTGGGTCTCAGCCATGACTTGCTTTTGGAACCCACGGGATCATCAAGCCCCGAGACCTCCCTTAACCCATTTGCCATGGATGAAACGGTTGCATCTGTTACGGTAAGTCGATCTATCATGGCATCCGATAGGCCCATCTCTTTTGCCAAGACAAGATCCTTTTGGTTCTCTTCCTGGATATACGTAGCCCGGGCCTCAATTTTATCTGCTATTTTAAGGAGAACCTCATTTTTTTTGCTTGAAGGACATCTGGCAATCTCCATGGAAGCCGCTCGGGCTTCTTTGGCCATCTCCATTATTGTGGATTCAATAGACATCTCACCTCTCATATTTAAAGCTATTTATAAACAACCTAACCCGTACAAACCGGAAAAGTGACTAAAGTTAAGGTGCCGTTTCGCTCCATCCATTCATCTAAAATTGGTAGAATTCCATAATGTTAGGCATGTTAGATCTAACTTCTCAATAAATTATGGAGCCTACTGGTGATAAAATGTAAAAGGTCTGGCTGTTTGAGAATGTTAGTGAGCTTTAAGAAAAAACAGCGCATAAGATCATTCATCTTTTAAACATATGATGTTGCATTTAATCAATTGATATTAAAGTATTGGCACCTGTTTTTTCTTTAGGCTCACTTAGATTCGAGTTCCAGACATTTTACATTTTATTATCAGTTGGCGGGTCAATATTACCATTTAATACGCCACAACTTATTGAGAAGTTACTGTTAGATTACTTTAGATCACTTCAAAAAGCACAAAATCTACAACCAAGGAATTAATCATTTTCAGCCGTAATGGCCAGGTTATCTCTGTGAATCACATCATCATATAGCTTATACCCGAGACACTTTTTAATCTGGTTGGATTTAAGACCCATGATCTTGCGAATATCGGTGGAGCTGTAGTTGACGAGACCGGTTCCCAGTGTCTCATGGTCACCTTTTTTAAATTCCACCGGCGCGCCCACATCGAACTCCCCTTCCACACCGACGATACCGCTGGGCAGAAGGCTTTTGCCTCTGTTCATAATCGCAGCGGCAGCACCGTCATCCACGATAAGAACCCCTTTGGGTTTCAATGTAAAGGCTATCCAACATTTTCGACTTTTCAGCTTTTTCTTTTTGGGTACAAAAAAAGTCCCGGGATCCTTGGCGGAAAATAGTTTTTTCAGAATATCAGGTTTTCCGCCATTTGCGATAACCATTGGAATTCCGGATGCCGTGACCTTTGCGGCAGCCTTTATTTTGCTGAGCATGCCGCCGGTGCCGAGAGGCCCCGGAATGTCTCCGGCAAATTTTATAATGTCCTTTCCCATGGTGGACACAACCGGAATCAACGCTGCATCAGGGTGGATGCGGGGATCTTTGGTGTAAAGACCGTCAATGTCGGTAAGATTGACCAGAATATCCGCATCCATCAGGAGTGTAATCATTGCCGCCAGGTTGTCGTTGTCTCCAAACTGAATCTCTTGGGTCATCACGGTGTCGTTTTCATTGACGATGGGAACAACATGCCATGACAGCAGCATTAAGATGGCATTACGCGCATTCAAGTATCTTTTTCGGTTGTTAAGGTCATCGCCGGTCAGCAAAATCTGAGCGACCTGTTTATGATCCCGTGCGAAAGCCTTTTCATATTCCATGATAAGCCCGGCTTGCCCCACGGCCGCAACCGCCTGCCGCTTTGGAATCTCATCCGGCCTTTTATCAAGACCCAGTTTCTTTACACCCGAGGCCATGGCCCCGGAAGAAACAAGAATAACCTCCCGTCCGCCGTCAATCAGCCGACATATCTGTCTGCTGACGGATCGGATCGCTTTTAGATTCAACCCCTGGTCCTCGGTCAGAACATTGCTTCCGACCTTAACCACAATACGTTTGGCACTATTGAAAATAGATTTTCTGTTATCATTCACAGAGGCTGTCCAGTAACTGAATGATTTTTGATTTCAAATTTTCGACGCCCTGACCGGTAAGCGCTGAAATTAATATGACTTGTTTTTCCTTTATCGCAGCTTGAAATTTCTTTGCCGCTTCCCGGGCGTCCGGCAGATCCATCTTGTTAAGGACCACAATTTGAGGCTTTTCCGTAAGTTCTTGATTATACATGGCAAGCTCTTTATTAACGGTGGTGTAGGCATTCAGGGGATTATCCGTATCCATGGCCGACACATCGATAAGGTGAACAAGAATGCGAGTGCGTTCGATGTGGCGCAAGAACCTGATGCCCAGCCCGGTTCCTTTGTGTGCCCCCTCAATTAAACCCGGGATATCTGCCACGACAAAAGGCTCCGCCCAGGCGGTTTGAACAACGCCCAGGCTGGGGAAAAGCGTAGTAAACGGGTAATTGCCTATCTTGGGACGCGCTGAAGAAACCGCGGTAATAAGGGTGGATTTACCTGCGTTGGGAAGACCGATGATACCGACATCCGCCAGAAGCTTGAGTTCCAGCCTTAATGTTTTGGTTTCACCCGGTTCACCGGGCTGGGCAAACCGGGGGGCCCGATGTGTTGAAGTCTTAAATCGTGCATTGCCCTGACCGCCTCGACCGCCTCTTGCCAAAACAACCGTTTCATCGAATTTGATTAAGTCGGTTATAACCTGACCCGTGTCGGCGTCGGTTATCAGGGTTCCGGGGGGGAGTTCTATGGTCAGGTCTTGACCGTTTTTCCCGGTCTTTTTTTTGCCCTGACCATGGGAACCGTTTTTGGCTTTGAAATGTCTCTTGAATCGAAACTGATACAGGGTCCGTTTTCTTGATGTTGTCTTAAAAACAATATCACCGCCCTTGCCCCCGTCTCCACCGTCCGGCCCTCCGCGTGGAATAAACTTTTCACGTCTGAAACTTACACAACCTCTGCCACCATCACCGGACTGAACGGTAATAATCGCTTCATCGATGAATTTCACGCTGCATAAACGCTTACTTTTTTTCGAGATCGACCCAGCCGTTCAAAAGAAACAAGCCCATCAATTTTGGCAAATAGCGTGTAATCCCTGCCCATGCCCACGTTGTCTCCGGGATGGATTCTTGTTCCCAGCTGGCGAACCAGGATACTACCGGCTCTAACTTTTTGACCGCCGTATCGTTTTATGCCCCTGCGTTGTCCCTGGCTGTCACGACCGTTCCTGGAACTTCCGCCTGCTTTTTTATGTGCCATTATGAAAACTCCTTGTTCAGACCTCGTTACGGTGTTAGGTCCACGATGCCTTTTTTTGTAATTGTTTGGTTCTTTGAACCCAATCGACGTACCATCAGCAGTAACATTTTCAAATATCTAATGTTTTCCTGTTGCTACGCTTGAATACTGTCTATTTTGATCGCGGTATACTGCTGTCGATGTCCCTGCTTGCGGCGATATCTTTTTCGTCGTTTGTACTTGAAAACGATAATCTTTTTGGCCTTGCCCTGCTCAATTATGTGGCCTTTTACCGCTACATTGTCAAGAACCGGCCGGCCGATACTCACGTTCTCTCCGTCTGAAAACATAAGAACTTTGTCAAAAGAAACAGAACTGCCGATCTCTCCGGGAATTTTTTCCACCCTCAAAATATCGCCCTGCTGCATTTTATATTGCTTTCCGCCTGTATTAACGATAGCATACATATATTTTATCCCCCCTCAAGGTAACTAATCTTAATTCTCATATATAAAAATGTTCAATTGTAATCTATCACAAAAATTTGTCAAGATAAAATTACCAAATTGATGAATTTGACGATGTTGGAAACAGGCCGTTTTACCTGCTCTCTGAGCATTTTTAGAATTTATTGTGTTACGAGGCCTTAAAGGAGGCTCTTTTTGGAAACATATGTAACTCATCGGGTTATACACTGGGATAAAAAGCATTATACATCTTCGAGGCACAAACTGATCGGCGAAGAACCGCTGTCGATCCGTGTTCAAGGGAAACCGTATTCTGTGGTTATGCGGACTCCGGGAGATGAATTGGCCCATGCCGCGGGTTTCTGTCTTGCCGAAGGAATTGTCGATACTCCCGAGGATATTAAGGTTATCTCATGTTGTGACGACGCCGACACTAATGTGGTCACCATTACTCTTGAAGAATCGCGTCAGAGCAAAATCACCGAAGTTTTGGACAGACGCGGCTTTATCAGCCAGACCAGCTGCGGCATTTGCGGCAAGGAGATCGTCAAAGATCTTTACCAGTCTATTCAACCCATAAAAAACAATGTTCGGATTGACGCGGGGTTGGCACTGGAATCCCTTGAAAATCTTTCCAGCCACCAGCCGGAAAGGTTTTCCTCGATCATCGTCTTGACAAGGCGTCACTCTTGATCCTTTCTTCAAGAATCAGCTATGAACTGGTACAGAAAGCTGCGCGGGCCCGTATCCCTGTCATATTGGCCTTTTCACGGCCCACATCACTGGCCGTGGAACTGGCATCCAAATTAAGCATGACCTTGGCATGTCTGGCCAAAGGTTCCGGATTGTACATTTTCTGCGGAGAGAACCGTTTCATTATTTAAGCAGATTTTACAATTATTTCTTTAATCCGACAGGGAATATCCCATTTTTTCAAAAGATGTGAAACACGGGGAGGTACCATATGCTCCCAGGGTTTTCCGTCCACCATAAGGCGGCGAATTTCACCGGCACTGATGCCTTTTTTCTCAGGCGGCACTTCCCACAGAACATGGGTCTTGAGCCCGAGGGATTTAAAGATGGTGAGTTTCTTTCTTCCCCAGTCATCGTAAATGGTGAGGA
>JAFDEW010000229.1 GCA_019310125.1 Deltaproteobacteria bacterium
GACGACATGATCGGGTTGGTCATGAAAGCCGGAGAAACGGCGGTGAATACTATGGCTCTGCTGGACGAGGCCAACACCACCGCCTATGGAAACCCTGAAATAACAGAGGTTAATATCGGGGTTGGAAGCAATCCGGGGATTCTGATCAGCGGCCATGATCTGAAAGATATGGAAGAACTGCTCAAACAAACCCAGGGTACCGGAGTTGATGTGTACACCAACGGTGAAATGCTGCCGGCCAATTACTATCCGGCCTTTAAAAAATATGATCACTTCGTGGGCAACTATGGCGGCTCCTGGTGGCGCCAGAATAAGGAATTCGAATCCTTCAACGGTCCGATTCTGATGACCACAAACTGTATTATTCCCATAAAAAAGAGCAACACCTATCAGAACCGGATCTTTACTACCGGGATGACCGGTTATCCTGGTGTGGTACATATTCCCGATCGACCGGAAGGGGGCGCAAAGGATTTTTCAAAAATTATCGAGCTGGCCAAAAAATGCGAGCCGCCCACTGAAATCGAAACCGGTAAGATTGTCGGCGGATTTGCCCATCACCAGGTTCTTGCTCTAGCGGACAAGGTTGTTGATGCGGTAAAATCAGGCGCCATCAAACGTTTTATTGTTATGGCCGGGTGTGACGGCCGTCAAAAGGCCAGAAACTATTTTACCGAAGTTGCCAAAGCCCTGCCGCAAGATACGGTAATTTTAACTGCCGGCTGTGCCAAGTATCGCTACAACAAGCTTGATCTCGGCGATATCGGCGGCATTCCGAGAATTCTTGATGCAGGCCAGTGCAACGACTGCTACTCTCTGGCGGTGATCGCCCTGAAACTGAAAGAGGTTTTTGGACTGGACGACATTAATGATCTTCCGATCTCCTTTGATATCGGATGGTATGAACAAAAAGCGGTGGCTGTTCTGCTGGCGCTGCTTTTTCTGGGCGTCAAGGGTATCCGTCTGGGGCCCACCCTGCCGGCATTCCTGTCACCAAATGTTGCCAAGGTTCTGGTGGAAAAATTCGATATCAAACCGATCGACACCGTAGAGGCGGATATCGAGGCCATGATGAGCGGAAAATAATTTAATAGTATAGGGTCCTTTTTTAGAGCGCGAAGCCGCCCGCCCGCCTCGCAAGCGAGAGCGTTGCGGGCAGGCGTTATATAGAATCGCGAAGCGATTGTATAATTTGTCCCGGTTTTTAATGGATGGCGGTTTTCTGCAGATAAAATAATTTTTCAGAAAACCGCCCTAATATTCCGTACAAATGAGGTTCATATGCTTCGGGTTTTTCAAAAAGATATTACTGATAGCCGTAATTTTATCATCACCCTGGAGTTGGTGCCAGGCAAAGAGTCAATCGGTAGATCAGTCGACACAGTAATGGGAATCGGTAAGGATTCATTTTCCGATGGAAGAATTTCGGCAGTATCTATTACGGATAATCCAGGGGAAAATCCGTCATTGAGTCCTGATGTAATCGGGTACGAAATCTTCAAAGATGTGCAGGTTTATTAACGGCACTATTTGTGATGGTGCCGTTAATAAAAACTGGAAAGAAAAGATGAAATCATGCAAAATATTATCTCGAATCCGGATCAGGCACATGAACACGACTCGGGCGAAGAAAGAAAGTTGATCGGCGATAGGGGATATTACTTTCTTAACAGAATGCAGGGTGAAACAGGTGTTGATATTTCGGCATGTTATCAATGCGAACGCTGCACCAATGCCTGCCCTGTCAGTCATTTTATGGATATAAAGCCTCACCAGACGATCCGTTATGTTCAATTGGGATGGCGCGAAGACCTGTTAAAATCATCAACCATTTGGATATGTTTGTCATGTGAGATGTGTTCGACCTATTGCCCCAATGAGGTGGATGTTGCGGAAATCATCAACCATTTGCGCAACATGGCGGCACATTCGTCCATAGCACCGAAAGAAAGAAGTCTTGCCGTATTTCATCAAACATTTCTGGAAGTGCTTCAAAAGTCCGGCAGAGTAAACGAATTCCGGTTGATGAACGCCTATTATTCGAAGCCGGATATTCTGAAAGAAAGAGTAAAACAAGGAATTTTAGTAGAAGATCTTCTTCTGGGCATGACCCTGTTGCGTAAAGGAAGGCTAAAATTATTCACGCCCAAGTCCAGGGCGATCAAGGAAATTAAAAAAGTCTATAGTCAAAAACGCGGAGAAATCGTTTAATGAGATTATCTTTTTATCCAGGATGTTCTTTGGAAGGAATGGCCAACGACTATGCCCGGTCCATCGATGCGGTCTTCAAAGACCTGGGTATTGAACTGGTTGAAATAAAAGATTGGTCCTGTTGCGGGTCAACGGCGGCCCACAGCCTGAATCAGGCGATGTCGGCGGTTCTGCCTGCAAGGAATCTGGCCGCCGCGGAGAAGATGGGACTCGACCTTGTTTCTCCGTGTGCCATGTGTTTTAACCGTCTCCGGTTTTCTCAGAATATGATCAAGAAAAAAGTGTTTGATATCCCTTGGCCTGTTACCGGAAATATCCGTGTTCATGATATGACAAGGTTTCTGGCTGAACCGCCCATGATAAAATTGATAAAAGAACGTATATTGAAACCGTTAAACAGACTTAGAGTCGTTTGTTACTACGGGTGTCAGATGGTTCGCCCTCCAAAAATCACCGGTTATACGGATTATGAAAACCCCCAAACCATCGACCTCATTGTCGCTGCAACAGGTGCCAAGGTGATAGACTGGTCTTATAAGGCAACATGTTGCGGCGCAAGCATCGGTATAGCCCGGAAGGAAATAGGAGAATCTCTTACAAGAAGGATTTTGCAAAAAGCACGGCAGACGGGTGCGGAAGCCATTGTGGTTTCATGCCCTTTGTGCCAGTCGAACCTCGATATGATCCAGAAAGATCGGTCTAAGCGACACACGCCGGTGTTTTATTTCACGGAATTGCTCCGTTTGAGTTTTGAAGAGCATGGAGATCCAAAATGGTTTAAAATGCATTTTACGGATCCTGTTCCACTTTTAAAGACAAAAGGGTTATTGTCGTAATTATGGAATCTTATCTTAGCAGTCCGGTTGGGAAAGTTATCGTTGTGGGTGGAGGGATCGGCGGTATCCAGTGCGCCCTGGATCTGGCGGACACCGGTTTTTATGTCTATCTTATTGAAAAATCACATACTCTGGGTGGGACAATGGCACGTCTGGACAAGACCTTCCCCACTAATGATTGTTCAACCTGCATGTTTTCTCCTAAACTGGTGCAGGTAGCCGGCCATGCAAATATCGAGATTCTTCCTTTAAGCCGTATCTTAGAGCTAAATGGAGGTCCCGGGCGATTTACAGCACGGGTTGAAAAACAGCCCAGATATATCAATGAGGAAAAATGCATCTCATGCGGAAAATGTGCTGAAAAATGCCCTCAAAAAGTACCCGATCCCTTTAACGGAGAACTGGGAATCCGCAAGGCTGCTTTTCTCACATTTCCACAGGCTGTCCCGTTAAAATATGCACTGGATGCAGAAAATTGCCTTTATTTAATCAAAGGGAAATGCGGAATCTGCAAAAAGATCTGTCCTGCCCAGGCCGTTGAATTCGACCAAAAACCTGAAATCATACGAATCGAAGTCGGTGCGGTTGTAATATCAACCGGTTTCGTACCGGCTTTGACGGCCAAAGAGGGAGAATTCGGTTACGGAAGATATCGGAACGTTGTAACGTCCCTGCAATATGAACGGATGCTGTCGGCAACAGGACCCTATGGCGGCCATCTCAGGCGGCCGTCAGATGAGAAAGTTCCGCGGAAAGTCGCCTGGATTCAGTGTGTCATGTCACGTGACCCGGCTCGAAACAGACCTTTTTGTTCTTCGGTATGCTGCATGCATGCCGCAAAGCAGGCAGTATTAACACGCAGCCATGAACCGGACACCGAGACGACTATTTATTTCGTGGATATCCGCGCCCACGGCAAAGGATTTGACGACTACATTGACCGCGCCCGCTTCCAGCACGGCGTGAAATACAGACGATCCATGATTTCCCAGGTTTACCTGAATTCTGAAAATGAAAATCTAATCATAGAGACATTTGATCATCATTTAAATCGAAAAATAGAGGAAGAATACGATCTGGTGGTTCTGTCGAGCGGTTTCAAACCGTCGGATGACTTTATCGACCTTGCAAAACAGCTTGATCTTGTCACAAATTTTTATGGGTTTTTAGCTACCGAATTTGATGAACCTGTAGCCACTTCCCGCCCCGGCGTCTTTGTGTGCGGCGGCATTGAAGCTCCCAAAGACATTCCCGAAACAGTAATACAGGCCGGTGCGGCCGCAGCCGAGGCTTCCATATTACTCAGTGCTGCAAGAAATACTGAAATTGTAATTGATAAAATCCCGGATGAAAAGCCCATAGAAACAACACCTCGCGTGGGAGTGCTGGTTTGCCATTGCGGAACCAATATCGCAGGTGTTGTAGATATACAGAAAGTACTCGATTACGTAAAAACCCTTCCGCATGTGATTTTTGCCACCGATTTTATGTTCACCTGCTCCACGGAAACCCAGCAGGCCATTGTCGAACTGATTAAAGAACAGCGTCTTAACCGGGTGGTAGTGGCTGCATGTTCTCCCAAGACTCATGAACCTCTGTTTCAGGATACACTAAGAGAAGCGGGTTTGAACCCGTATTTGTTTGAGATGGCAAGTATCAGGGATCAATGTTCCTGGGTCCATGGAAATGATCCTGAAAAAGCCACCGAAAAATCGAAAGAGCTTATTCGAGCAAGTGTGTCA
>JAFDEW010000230.1 GCA_019310125.1 Deltaproteobacteria bacterium
CCAAAAAACGCCGCATGCCCGATGGAGATCTGTCCGGCATATCCCATGAGAAGGCTGAGACCGATGGTAATCAGACAATAAATACCCGCAAATACCATAATGTCGGGATAGTGTTCTATGGCGGGAATCTGGCGGGCCGTCCATGGAAAAACAAGGATAAACAGAGCAAACACGGCGATGGGGAGTTTGGCGATTCGTAACATGCCTAAAACCTTTTGATCTTGCTGATCTCTATGCTGCCCATAAGTCCGCTGGGTTTAAAGAATAAGATAACCAAAAGCACAATCAAAGCGAACGCATCTTTGTATCCCGAGCTAACCAGACCCGCTCCAAAGGATTCGATGCTTCCCATGATCAGCCCCCCCAGGATAGCGCCGGGAAAGCTTCCCAGCCCCCCCAGAATCGCCGCCGCAAATCCCTTGACCGCCAGCATGGCCCCCCGGTCATATTCCATAAGGGATATCGGGGTCACGGTAATCCCCGCCACCGCTCCGATAGCGGCGGACAGGGCAAAGGACAACATAATCATCTGCTTGACATTGATGCCCACCAGACTGGCCGCAACCGGATTGTCGGCGCAGGCGCTCATGGCCTTGCCGAGGATGGTCCGATCAAAGAATATGGACAGCGCAATGGCGGTGACGATCAGAAAGCCGATCACCCAGAAATATTGGGGTTGAACCACGGCTCCCAGAAAAGTGATGGGATTGCGGCCGGAAAACGCGGGAAGATCAAAAGGGTCCTTACCCCAAATCAACGACGCCGTCCCCTTGATCAGGATGGACACTGCAATGGTAGCAATAATCAGGGTAAGTACCGACGGTCGGCGGATGGGGCGAATGGCCAACCGGTCCAGAAGAATTCCCACCAGGGTAACCAGGATAATTGTCGCCGGAAAGGCCAGAACAAGGGGCAGCCCCATGGCAACATGAAAGAAAACCATGATCAATCCGCCCAGCATGACGAATTCACCCTGGGCGAAATTGATGATCTCGGTCACATTATAAATAATATTAAACCCCACGGCCACCATGGCATAGACACTGCCCACGGTCAGCCCGGTAATGAGGTATTGTAAAAGCTGGCTTGCCAGCGTAATTTTTTCCATGTGTCTTTATCGAATAAAAAAGTGAGGATGATGACCCCATCATCCTCACCAATCGTTTGTCACTGCAAATCAATGGATCAGTCCACCAATGCCCAGTCATTGTCTTTCACGACCACCATGCTAAAGGCCGCTTTGGTCAGCCCGTTGTGATCGTCCGGCGAAAAGTTGAAGATACCATGCTGGCCCACAAACCCCTGTTTCTTCTCGAGGTAGTCCCGTATTGCGGCCTTGTCATCACCTACTGCAGACAGGGCGTCCACAACCAGCTGCAAAGCATCCCATCCATGTCCCCCGAATGAACTCAACGGCTCATTGTATTTGGCCGTATAGCTCTTCAGATAATCCATTGTTACACTTTTTTGAGGATTGTCTGCCGCTAACAGCTCGGCGATATTACAGGCACCCAGGGGGCATAACACACCCTCGGCAGCTCCTGCAGCCAGCTTGATATTTTTACGGCTGCCAAAGCCATGGCTCTGATACAAGGGAACGCTAACCATTCCCAGATCTTTCCAGTTGCGAATCATGGTAACTTGTGTGGGACCGATGGACCAGTTCACGATGGCGGCCGGAGCCATTCCCTTGATTTTGGTCAACTGGGCCGTCATATCCGTATCCTTGGGTCCGTATTTTTCATCGGCGATAATATTCATATTAAACTCGGGCGCAAGCCGGATCAACTCTGAACGTCCACTGGCTCCGTATCCGGAAGTTACGCTCATGATGGCGATTTTAGTGATTCCCCTTTTTTTAAGATGGGTATAAATCGCCTCCACGGCCATACTGTCCGTCTGGGGGGTCTTAAAAACCCAATGATACGGCTTGCCCGTCTTTTCGTTGTGGACAATTTTGTAGCTGGCCGCACAGGAAACCAGAGGGGTTTTATTTTTTTCGGCAACCGGTATCACCGCAAGGGAGAGTCCGCTTAAAGAAGGACCGATCACCGCACAGACCTTATCATTGGTAATAAGCTTTTTTACCTTCAGGTTGCACTTGGTGGCATCCCCTTCGTCATCGTAAATAACCAGTTCCAGTTTTTTTCCGTTAATTCCGCCGGCAGCGTTGATCTTTTCGGCCAGCATCTCGACGGTTTTCTTTTCCGGATCCCCCAAAAAAGAAGCGCGGCCGGTCACGGAAAAAACGCCCCCGACTTTATACACGCCATCCAAAGCGTTTGCCTGACTGATAAGCAACCCCACACCGAAAAAACAAATTGTAGCGATAATAGCGATTCTCCTGAATGTCATTTTCTCCTCCCTTTGTTTCTGGTTTAATGATTTTCCTCTATTAAACGTTTTAAAAAGTTTTGATGCCTTTACATGGTATACACTTTGCTTCCCTCAATCACCGTGAGGTTGTTCTTTTGAAGTAAGGTTATGGCCTCATCGATGGGATCGATTCTAAAGATCATGACCGCATTTTCTCCGCTATGCTGCACAAACGCATACATATATTCCACATTAATTCCGGCCCGGTTCAAAATATCGAGTATTTTATTCAGGCCTCCGGGACGGTCTTCTACTTCTACTGCCACCACATCGGTTTTGCTCACGGTAAACCCACGGCTTTTTAGTGCTTGTATAGCCTTTTGATTGTCATTAACAATCAGTCGCAGCACGCCGAAATCGGATGTATCGGCCACGGCCAGCGCCCGGATATTGACATCCGCTTCTGCAAGAATCGCTGAAACTTCAGCCAAACGCCCGGCCTTGTTTTCCAAAAATACTGAAATTTGTTCCGCCCGCATTATCTTGCCTCCCTTCTCCCTATCATTTGTGTCTTAACAAATAACTATAGTTTTGTTAGGGCACTACCCTTTCCAATGAAATTCCCGCTTTTAGCAGGGCTGATCCACAGAAATCATCGGCCATTATTTCCTGACACCTGACACCTGACACCTGAACTCTGTCCTCTGACCTCTGACCTCTGACCTCCGACCTCCGACCTCTGACCTCTGACCTCCGGCCTCTGTCCTCTGATCTTCTGTCCTCTGACCTTCTGACCTCTGACCTCTGACCTTCTGATCTTCTGTCCTCTGTCTTCTGTCCTCTGAACTCTGACCTCTGTCCTCTGTCCTCTGATCTTCTGACCCTCTGAACTTCTGATCTTCTGACCCTCTGACCTCTGACCTCCGACCTCTGTCCTCTGACTTCTGAACCCTGAACCTTGAACCCTGAACCCTGAACCCCTTCCTCATATTTTTCGATTATCAATCACCCGCACCGCTTTTCCTTCACTGCGGGCAATCACCTTTGGTTCCACCAGCTTTACTTTTGCGGAAACCCCGAGATAATCCTTTATATTCTTTGATATCTTTCTTTCCCGCTCCTGCAGATGTCTGACTTCATCGGAAAACAGACGTTCACCCACCTCCACCAAAACCGTAAGCGTATCCAGATTATCCTTCCGGTCAACCACCAGCTGGTAGTAAGGTTCAACTTCATCCATTTCCATGAGAACACTTTCAATCTGTGACGGAAACACATTGACGCCGCGAATAATCAGCATATCATCCGTACGGCCGCTGACCCGGTTCATGCGGATATGGGTCCGGCCGCAGATACACGGCTCCGGATTCAGCGAGGTGATGTCACGAGTTCTATACCGTATCACCGGAAAAGCTTCCTTGGTTATGGTTGTAAAAACAAGTTCGCCGGTCTCGCCGTAAGGAAGGACTTCTTCGGTTACCGGATCGATAATTTCAGGAATAAAGTGATCCTCAAATATATGAAGGCCTTTTTTTGCTTCATGACATTCAATGGCAACCCCCGGCCCCATGACCTCGCTTAACCCATAAATATCTACCGCGGTTAAATTCAGCTTCCGCTCTATTTCCTCCCGCATCTTCTCAGACCAGGGTTCGGCCCCGAATATTCCGAATTTAAATTTTAAATCTTCAAAAGAAACTCCCACCTCCTCGGCAACTTCCGACAGGTGAAGTGCATATGAAGGAGTTGCCGTCAATATGGTGGGGCCGAAATCCGTCATGATCACAACCTGCCTCTTTGTATTTCCTCCGGATACCGGAATAACGGAAGCACCGAGTTTCTCCGCACCGTAGTGGATGCCCAACCCTCCGGTAAAAAGCCCATAACCGTAGGCATTGTGAATCATGTCTCCGCGAGTGGCCCCGCCCGCGGCAAGGGCACGTGCCATAAGCTCAGCCCAGGTATTAATATCCCGGGCCGTATACCCCACAACCGTGGGCTTTCCGGTGGTCCCGGATGAAGCGTGAATACGAACCACATTGTCCATGGGAACCGCAAACATTCCAAAGGGATAATTATCACGCAAATCCTCTTTTTTAGTGAAAGGAATTTTTTTTAAATCTTTCAACGACTTGATATCATTTGGCGTAATACCACTTTCTTCAAACTTTTTCCTGTAAAAAGGAACATTTGCGTAAACACGATCAAGGGTGGCCTTGAGCCGTCGCAGGACAATTGCCTCCAGATCTTCTCTTGGCATGGTTTCAAATCCGATATCGAGAATCATTCAAACACTCCTTTCAAATAAAATGAACTCGTAAAAAGTTCAAGTTCCCCCGCACAAATCTATCGGGATAAAAAGGCGCGCAAATTTCGTGGAATGAGGCGTACTTATGTACGCCGCAGTGAACACGAAATGAAGCGCAACGCAGAAATTGGACTTTTTACGAAGCCGTCAAATAAAAA
>JAFDEW010000231.1 GCA_019310125.1 Deltaproteobacteria bacterium
AATAATTATTTTCGTGGAAAACGCCCGTTCAGAAGCTGCCACCCCAGAGACATACTCGAGCAAATTGTCAATGCCTCAGCATACCAGCGCATACAGCCCAAATTCACGAAAGACCTAATTAAACTGGCAGCGTTCAATTATTTTGCCGCGATGGAGCATACACAGACCAATAAAGTGTGACGGCTTCGTAAAAAGTCCAATTTCTTCGTTGCGCTTCCTTTCGTGTTCACTGCGGTGTACATAAGTACGCCTCATTCCTTGAAAATTTGTTTAACAGACAAATATTACTGCAAAATTTACAAAATTGAGATTGAAGAACGGAATCCATTAACACAATGATTTTACAAGAAAAATTGAATTTTCATTTAAATTTAAATCTTTAGAACGTTAATTGCCTTAGTCCCACGGTCAGACATTTCTATCTCAAAGCTGACTTTATCATTAGGAGAGAGCACCTTGAATCCAGGCATGCTGATGTCAGAGTAATGAACAAATACATCTGCTCCATCTTCCTTTTCAATAAAACCGTATCCCTTTCTTACACTAAACCACTTCACAATCCCGTTTGCCATATCTTAGAATTCCATCTATAGATATATCATGTGGAGCTTTTAATTAGGGCATGGGCTCAATTTCAATATGAATCGGCTCTATGTATTGATCAATTGGTACACATTCGCCTGAGAATCTGATTTTTGTCATATACAATTTGAACAGGAACTCTGCCTTCCACTCACTCCCGTCATATGCCGGTCCGGTAATTATGGTTTTTTTATATATATCTCCACCCCATACGCGCTCGGATTCTCCAACTTGGACACATTCACATCCGCTGGCACATCCAATGGCTTTTCTGACAGTATTTTCCTTGACGATCTGTTTTGTGGCCATTGCTAAAAGCTTGATATCATCTATACTGACATTTGGAGACGTGACCTCTTCTACTAATTGGGGGTTAGACACATTCCATTCCACAATTTCGCACTTATTATCGCATGTCATTTCAACCCCCTGTTTTTTAAATTTGATTTTCTTCTACTTCATATTCTTCTTTCATAAAATGATTTAATTTTTGTTTTATTTCTATAGGATTAACAGGCTGCTTGATATAATCAATTGAATGCTTTTCCAACAAACCTTCAGCTTTTGGGTTACTTCTTTCGGTTATAATTATTATAGTCGGAATACACTTATATGATTCGTCTTTTTTCATCACGTCCAAAAACCGAAAGACGTCGATGTCGGGGGTATTGAAATCAAACAGAACAAGATCGATAATTTCTTCATTTAGTATCTTTAATCCCTCATTGCCATTAGAAGCTTCAAAGGATTGTTTAACAATAAACTCAGGCGATTTAACGATCTCTTTTATAGCTGTCCGTATAGGAATAGAATCTTCGATGATTAAAAAATTGTATGCCATGACATTTAATTTTCAACCTGTAAAAACCTGGGTTATAAAAGAATTAAGTATTAACGGTTAATTGCACTTAAAGATGAAATGATGATACGAAAAGTTAAATCAAGGGGGGCGAACGAGAGGATTTGCCAGAAAATAATATTTGTTTCACAGAAACGGACTTTTTAGAAAGCAAATAAATTTCGATCTCATGTAGATGGTCAGTTGTTAAACAAAAACAAGTTGACCAATCATACTCAGGGGTATCATTTTCAAATTCATTATTGTTTTCTAAAATTGAAGCGTATTGAAGATCTATGCATGAATCTTGCCTAAAAGATTCCGTATACATATTGTCATAAAATACGTTTAAGCCAAGTTCACTAAAAGGAGTGAAAAAGGAAAGAAAAATGGCAAGTATAATAGATATAAAGGTATGGTGGTTTGCTTTCATTATTTCGCCAGTAAAATCAGCCACATTTGAAAAAAGTTAAAAGAAAGCTATTAATACTTTTATAATATATATGATATAAGTGTTATGAAATTGTCAACTCATAAAACCCTGTTAGCAAAAAAAGATGAAAAAATATCAGAGCTTCAAAATTGCGGTGATATCGGTTTTTCAATAAGGGCAGACCCTTTTTTGGGATTTGCTCTTTTCATTTTTATGATATATGTAAAATAGTTAGACTTGATTCAGGTTGATAGAATGGCAAGGTATAATACGGTTTTAGAACCCCAAATTCTTTCAAGTAGCCACAATATACCCACTTCCCTTTGACAGATCCGGCCAAAGTGCCAGGGGTCCATGCGGGTTGTTACCTTCATAGAACATGAGGATGTAATCAAAAAGATCCTCAAGCATTTGGGCTTTTAGGAGATAAAGCACAAGCCCGGACCAAGGGCTAACGCCCCACCCATTGACGGTGGTTTCAATAAATCCACTTATTTAAATAAAAGTATTTTTGGTTTTCATCCGGTGACTTTAAAATAATTTTCTCCACAAGTAGGGGACAACAAAATGAAAAAAGAAATTGAAATTAGTATTCCACCCGATTTTATTGATGATTCCGAATATCTGAAAAAGTGTGCGGCAAAAAAACTGCATTTTAACATTGCGGAAATAAAAGCAGTACAGATTATTCGAAGGTCTGTGGACGCCCGTCCGAAAAGTCCGGTTTATAAATTAAAAACCATTGTTTATATCAACGAAGTTTTTCAGGAAATTTTCCACCCGGTGGAATTTAAGCCGGTTTCCTCGAATAAAAAAGTAATAATTGTTGGCGGTGGTCCGGCTGGTATGTTCGCTGCTCTAAAATTGATTGAATTAAATATTAAGCCCGTAATAATTGAACGAGGTAAGGACGTTCAAACACGGCGCAGGGATTTGCGAGCTATTATGCAGGAGCATACCGTAAATCCAGAATCCAACTACTGTTTTGGAGAAGGCGGTGCGGGAACATACAGCGATGGCAAACTATACACTCGATCAACAAAGCGGGGTGACGTAAAAAGCATTCTTAACCTGCTTCACCAGCACGGCGCTTCGCCGGATATACTTATCAACGCGCGCCCTCATATCGGTTCTAACAAATTACCGAAAATTGTTGAAATGATTAGGCAGACAATTTTAAAAACCGGCGGCGAATATCATTTTAACTCGAAATTGACGGATTTATTTTTAGAAAATAATTCTGTTCGGGGAATTATTATAAACGGCAGTGAAGAAATGCAGGCGGACTCCGTTATTTTAGCCACGGGTCATTCCGCACGGGATGTTTTTTACCTGCTTTATAAAAAGGGAATAACTGTTGAAGCCAAGTCTTTTGCAATGGGTGTGCGCATAGAACATCCCCAACAATTGATAGATAAAATTCAATATCATTCGGCTGAACGAAATGTTAACCTGCCCGCATCAAGTTATAATTTGGCTTGCAGCATTGATAACCGCAGCGTTTATTCTTTTTGTATGTGTCCGGGCGGCATTGTAGTTCCTGCTTCAACTATGCCGGATGAACTGGTGTTGAACGGTATGTCGGTTTCACGCAGAAATTCCCCGTATGCAAATTCGGGGTTAGTTGTGTCCATTGGAGAAAATGACTGGAAGGAATTTAAAAGCCATGGCGTATTTTCCGGTTTGGAATTTCAAAAACACGTGGAACGAATTGCTTTTAACGCAGGCGGAAGAACCCAGACAGCTCCAGCACAAAGAATAACGGATTTTATTCTACACAGATCATCGCAATCCCTTCCAAGTACTTCGTACATTCCCGGTACGGTTATATCGCCACTGCACGAATTGCTTCCTGAAGTAATCGCCAGAGGTTTGGAGCAGGGTCTTAAAATATTTGGCAAAAGAATGCACGGTTACTTAACTGAAGAAGCACAAATATTGGCAGCGGAAACACGTACAAGTTCACCTATACGAATTCCGCGTGATCACGAATCCCTTATGCACATAAATACAAAAGGTTTGTTCCCGGCAGGTGAAGGCGCCGGCTACGCGGGAGGCATTGTTTCATCCGCTATTGACGGGCAGCGATCCGCCGAAGCGGTTGCAAAATTTATAATGACTGGTTAGCTCAGACAACATCAACACCAAAACGAGAAGAAAGGCATATCCTCTGGGGAGTGAGTTTTGTTTTGCTAAAATAAGGCAGGATCGTTGACAATCCTGCTTGTGCCATGGGAATGGAAGAATGGAATGCTGCCCGTCACTATATTATTCCGATGGGGGCGAAGCCCCTAAGTTCTTTAAGACGTCTTTTTTAACCCTGACATTATATTCTTCAACTTCAGCGTCGAATACCTTTTTTCTTGTTTCGTAATCCGCTATTTTATCATTAAATTTCAATATGATTTTATTATATTTCTTTGCCGATGCTCTGGATTTTAGATTTTTATTGTCTTTTGTAATCTGGTCTCTTTCCTTCATCAACGCCTTGTATTCTTTCTCAAATTCCTGCTTTTTTCGGTCAAGGCGTCTTTTTGTTTCAGCAAGATCACCCGCTTCATTTTGATCCCAGGCTTGGTTCTCCTCAAATAAAGGCTGTGATTTCAAGGCGCTTTGCTCATCCTTCTGATCGTCATACGCATTGCGTTGAGATTCACCATATTCATAAATATCGGTCTGTTGATTTTCAGGAACCGTACTTAAATCGTCCGTATAATGAATGTTCCCTTTTTCATCAATATATCTGTAAAATTCGGCTGAGGCCGACAGAGGAAGTGACACCAGCAGTAAACATATTAACCATCTTCCCAGCTTCATCAACCAGTTCTCCTTTATTCAATGGGGCTGCAAATTTTAGCTCCCGGGTTGATGCTCTGGTCTGACCGGGTTATGAGAACCGTTGATGTGGTCTGTTCGGTATGAAGCACAGCAGCGTGCCGTAAACAATTTGTGTGAGCAAAACATCTTCTTTGGTCTCCGTATCGAGCCGCTGATTTTCTTGATAGTATATACTGTACTGTTGTCCGAGTTTCACATCGTCTTTACTCCCCTTGTCAATGAACGCAATGTCGTTGTCTCCAATGATATTCGCCTGCTCCTCGGATATAATGAGTTGTCCGTTTAATCCTTTTTTGCTTTGAATCAGCTCGATTTTGGGAGAGCGCCTTTTGTACGGCATTAAAAGGTTGCCCACTTCCATGGTACGGTAAGACTGGACAACCCTGGCTACGGCGAAACGGGGGTCCATTTTCGTAATTTCAACCATACCTGTCAGATAGTGCTGAGTTCCGATGAGTGCTTCTGTTTTTTGGTCAATGATAGGCTTTGCGGTTCTATATACACTATATTTGCTCCCCGCCGTAAGGGGGGGCATACCCCCCTTTGACCGGATAAAAACCAGATCCCCCGTGCTGATCATTTCCTTATCATCTTTCACTTTAAAGATGACTCCTGACGGGACCACAGGATCTTTTCTGATGAATCCGATTTTGTTAATTGGGGAATAGTAATAATACAAAGGCTCTTTTTGGGGCTCTTTCTCGAGTGCCCGGCGCCTTGATACGGTTTTTCCGACAAAGCTTTGGGCCCCCTTTTGATGAAAGATACGGATACGCTCTCCCGGATAAATCCAGTGAGGATTGGAGATCTGACGGTTCTCACTCCATAAATCAGGCCATAGCCACGATGAATCAAAGAACCGATCTGAAATATCCCAGAGAGTGTCTCCTTTCTGAACGGTATAGTAAAAGCCTGTTTGATGTTCCACAATTTCCTTGTTTTCCTGTGCAAAAATACGAACCGGAAAAAAAATCATTGCGGCCAAAATAGACAAACAAATTATCATCTGGAATTTTCTGTTGCAATACATCAGATTCTCCAATTTTAATCCGTTGTTTAACCAACCATTTTTTCAGTCAATTTTATAACCCGTATATTGGTAATTTGTCAAGCTTTTCAATAAAAAAGCCCTCATGCTATACCTAGCATAAGGGCTTTGTTCACTAATCTTTTTGTTGTCAATCGTCAATTACATAAGGCTACATCATACCGCCCATTCCGCCCATTCCGCCCATTCCGCCGCCGCCCATTCCGCCGCCGCCACCCGGCATCATATCCGGCTTATCATCAGGCTTTTCAGCGATCATGGCTTCGGTGGTCAGCATCAGGGATGCAACACTTCCTGCGTTTTGCAGCGCGTATCGAACCACCTTGGTGGGATCGATGACACCGGCGTTAATCAGATCTTCATATTTGTTGGTTTCGGCGTTAAAACCAAAAGAACCTTCGCCGTTTTTAACTTTATCGATCACAACGGACCCTTCAAAGCCGGCATTATTGGCAATCTGGCGAAGGGGTTCTTCAATGGCTCGAATAACAACCTTTACGCCCAGTTTCTGATCGGCTTTGATTTTCATTTTCTCCAGAGCATCCAGGCAACGAACAAGTGCAACACCGCCGCCGGGAACGATGCCTTCTTCAACCGCAGCCCGGGTCGCGTTCAATGCATCTTCAACACGGGCCTTCTTTTCCTTCATCTCGGTCTCTGTAGCAGCTCCCACGTTAATAACAGCAACACCGCCGATCAGCTTGGCCAATCGCTCTTGGAGTTTTTCACGGTCATAATCCGATGTGGTGTCCTCGATTTGAGCGCGGATCTGTTTGACGCGGCCTTCCAGGGCAGAACGTGTCCCCGCGCCGTCAACGATGGTTGTGTTGTCTTTGTCGATGGTAATCCGTTTGGCCTTGCCAAGGTCTGTAAGTGCGAGATTCTCGAGCTTGATTCCAAGATCCTCTGAAACAACCTGACCGCCGGTCAGAGTTGCTATATCTTCAAGCATGGCTTTTCGTCTGTCACCAAAACCCGGGGCCTTGACAGCAGACACGTTAAGTGTGCCCCTTAGTTTATTCACAACAAGGGTTGCCAGTGCCTCCCCTTCCACATCTTCTGAGATAATCACAAGTGGTTTCCCCATCTTGGCGATCTGCTCAAGAATCGGAAGGAGATCTTTCATGTTGCTGATCTTCTTTTCGTTAATGAGAATATAGGGATCTTCTAATGAACAAATCATCTTTTCAGGATCGGTCACAAAGTATGGGGAAAGGTAGCCGCGATCAAACTGCATCCCTTCCACAACATCAAGGGAAGTCTCCATGGCCTTGGCTTCTTCAACGGTAATGACACCTTCTTTACCCACCTTGTTCATTGCTTCGGCGATGATGTTTCCTATGGTTTCGTCGTTGTTGGCGGAAATGGTGCCCACCTGAGCAATTTCACGCTGGTCTTTGGTAGGTTTGCTCATCTTGTGGAGTTCTTGGACGGCAACCTCAATTGCCTTGTCAACACCCCGCTTGATGGCCATGGGATTGTTACCGGCCGCAACAAGCTTCTGACCTTCTTCATATATTGATCTTGCCAGTATGGTAGCAGTGGTTGTACCGTCACCGGCCATATCGCTGGTCTTGCTGGCGACCTCTTTTACCATCTGGGCGCCCATGTTTTCAAACTTGTTTTCCAGTTCAATTTCTTTTGCTACGGTCACGCCGTCTTTGGTAACCGTGGGGGAACCCCAGGATTTATCAATAACAACATTCCTTCCTTTGGGGCCGAGAGTAACAACTACTGCATCAGCGAGAGTTTTAACTCCGTTGAGCATGGCTTCCCGGGCTTTCATATCGTATTTTATTTCTTTAGCCATCTTGGTCTGTCCTCCATTTTGAATGGTTATTATTCGATTATGCAGAGAACTTCTTGTTCACTCATGATCATGTATTCTTCACCTTCAACCTTTATCTCCTGTCCACCATATTTTCCGAACAAAATCCGATCACCTTACCTTCGGGATTCAGCGCGCCCTTGCCAACAGCCATTACTTTTCCTTCAGCCGGTTTTTCCTTGGCCGTATCAGGAATAATAATTCCACCCTTGGTTTTTGCTTCTTCTTCAATACGTTTCACTAAAATTCGGTCATTTAACGGTCTGAGTTTCATTTTTCAAATTCTCCTTTTCTTTAAACATATAGTTTATAACCTTTTCTTTTAAATAGGTTAAGGTTCACAAAAAAACAAATCGGTACGTTTAACGAATTCAGCTAATTTTATCGGTAGTTTTGTTAGATTCTTTGGGTTTATTTTCTGATTTGTCTGTGACGGATTTTGTTTCCTTCCCCGCTTTACTGGGAGATATGGCAGAGTTTCGGGACGTGTTTGCATAGTCGGTTACATACCATCCGGTTCCTTTGAGATGGAAGCTGCTGTGGGAAATAAGCTTATGAAGTTTTCCCGAACAATGCTTACACGTTGCAAGCGGTTTATCGGAAAACTTCTGGATCACCTCATCAATTCTGCCGCATTTTGAACATTCATATTCATAGATGGGCATTTTAAAAATCCTCCTGCTTTAAAAAATATTAAAAAAAACCCCACATTTTTTTATATCAATTAAATCTGACCTAATATATTCAATGATTTTGCGTTGTCAAGGTGTAACCTGCATTTTTCTTTATTATAAATTTCGCAAATCATCAAAAGGGATTCGCCAGTTGTCATAAAATTTTAGTACTTGTTTAAGCCCGGGAATTCGGATGTTACTTAAAATTTGACGGGTTATTTCATGAACTCGCATCTCTTCCAACCTTATTTCTTCGTGTGAGGCATCAAAGTTTTGAAGGAATTTGCTGAATCTTATAATATGGATTAATTCATGCAGTACAATGTAGATGACAAAAGGGTAAAGTTGCATGCCGGGCACTTTCCCCAAAGCTGCAAGGATGGTGTGGTCCTGAAGACATATTTTATAAAAATCATATGTTGAAGATCCCAGTGAGGAATCTTTGCGCTGTCCTTGATATCGGATGATTTGCGCAAAAGGGCCAAAAATTGTCTCTTCAGGACAAAGATCTGCCATTGTTTTGATATCGTATTTGCAGGATGCGGACCATTGACTGGCAGACATCTTATAGAAGTTGCTGACAAGTTCTTCAGCCATTGTCACACAACTGTCAACGATTCCGATCTGCTCGGTGCTGAATTTTTCAAGTTTCTCCATGGAATCCGATTCTTGAATAAAATAAATGTGGACATATAGTTATATATTATGTAAAGATCTAAATTCAATTTTAAATTAAAATAATGATTGGAGGTGATCTGTTGGGTAGTGTTGTAAAAAAACGAAGAAAAAAAATGAGAAAGCATAAGCACAGAAAGCTTTTGGCCCGTACCCGTCATCAGAGAAAAAAGGGTAGGTAAAATTTATATCTGCGATGCACTTTTATATGCATGAAAAAAAAGCACCAATCGGCAAACTCAAACAAAAATGAGTGGCTTTTGAAAGTTTTGGTGCTTTTTTTTTCTTTACGGTTTGAAGGAATACCCCTTTAAATATTTAAAAAGCTCCGAATCGGTTGAAAGCACAAGGGAGGTTTCTTTATCAAGAGCCTCATTGTATAATTCAAGCGTTTTCGTGAATGAATAAAATTCAGGGTCCACGCCAAAGGATTCAGCATATAATTTTGTTGACTCGGCATCGGCCTTACCTTTTATTACCTGAGCTTTCCGGTAAGCATCGGAAGTAATTCTCTTTAAATCTCTTTCTTTTTCACCCAATATTTTTCGGGCTTCACCTTTGCCTTCAGATCTAAATTTTTCTGCAATCTGTTTCCGCTCTGCAACCATGCGGCCATACACGGATTTCCTGACCTCTTCCACATAATTGATACGTTTTATCTTCACATCAACAATCTCAATCCCGAATTTTTCCAGTTTGGGCTGAGCCTGTTTCAGTATCATGTTGGTGATTTCTTCCCTGCCGGTTTTAATTACGTAAGATACCCTTTCCTTTATATCTTCAAGTCCGATTTCATAGGTGTCCAGCTCCCGGTTCGACTTTCGAACGGTTTCGATCAGCTTGTTTTCAGTGATCAAATTTCGAACAGCAGGATCGATGATATCGTCCAGCCTTCCCTGGGCGCTGACAGTATTGTTGACCGTCTGAAAGAATTTTATGGCATCCACGATTCTCCATCTGGCAAATGTGTCAACCCAGATATAGGTTTTATCCAGCGTGGGGATCTGGCCGGGGTCACCATCCCATTCCAAAAGATTTTTAGGAAAGTAAGTGGTGTTCTGGATAAAGGGGACCTTAAAATAAAGACCGGGTTCCACCTTGGTTTTACCCACAACTTTGCCGAACTGAGTGACAACCACCTGTTCGGTTTCATCCACGATATATGCGGATGCAAAACCGATGAGAATCACAACAACCGCAACAACTATAATAATAGCTTTGGATTTCATTTTTTTGCACCGTTTTGTTTTCCAAGATTAAGCAGGGGTAAAAGATTTTTCTGATCTGCATCAACAATATATTTTTCTCCGAGTTTGGGAAGAAGAGCTTTTAAAGATTCCAGATAAAGCCTCCGTTTGGTCACGTCCTTTGCCTTGGTATACTCAGCATAAACTGCCTTAAACCTTGAGGCATCACCCTTGGCTCGGTTTATCCTATCGAGAGAATACCCTTCAGCGGCTTTTATGGTCCTTTCAGCTTCACCCCTGGCTGTCGGGATGGCTTTGTTATAATCCTCTTTGGCCTGATATATCATTTTTTCCTTTTCCTGAGTTGCCTGATTCACTTCGTTAAATGACGCCTGCACCGGTCCGGGAACATTTGTTTTCTTCATTTCGATGGTTATGATATTGATTCCGGAGTCTGCCCTATCCATCTCAGCTTGCAAGACGTACCTGGCTTCAACTGCAATTTCTTCTCGCTTACTGATGACTTCATTGATACT
>JAFDEW010000232.1 GCA_019310125.1 Deltaproteobacteria bacterium
TTTTCATATTCGTTGGAATAACTCACAGAGGCTGTCCATTATGGATCACCCGTCCCATGCCATGGAGTTTGCCAACATCCTCCATCACCTCAACTACCGATGGAGTGCAGAGGCCCTTGCCCTTTCCAAAGGCGACAAGGCGCCGTTTGAGCTCTATCAGATATACGAACCGTATAAAGATTTCATCAGTCTTGAAACCCTGGCCCAAATTGACAGACTCAGAGATGACGCTGTCAAAATCCGTTTGAAGCACTCTTTCATCGATCATTACCTTCGCCAGCGACTTCTCCCCCATGAAACCGAAATGCAGTGCTGGATGAAAGGGGCGTCGGCAGCCGTAAACGGAGAAAAGGTCTATTTTAATGAAATCATTCCTTGGTGCCAGAAATCGAGCACCTATAAAAAAAGACAGATTCTTCATAAAGAGACCGTGCCCCTCTGTAAGTTTTTAATGCCCTTTGTCCTAAATTACTGGAACATGCTGCTGGAGATCCTCGAAAAGGATCTGGGGTTTGATAGCTACATCCAATACTGCCAACATAAAAAAGGGATCGACTACGCATATTATTACCGATATTTTAAGAAGGTCTTACAGGAAACCGATAAGATTTATTTCTCCGCAATGAAACGATGGAGTCGTGAGCGTTACGGGTTGTCCATGAGCGCGCTGACCCGGTTTGACGCCATCAACCTCCTGGGGTTCGGGGAATTTGATAATTTTTTTCCGGATATACCGATGAATGACCTGATGCGTTTTTTTCACCACTGGAATATCGATCTTGATAAAACGCCGGGTCTGAACCTTGAATTGGGGAGAGAGTCCGGTAAAAGCGCCCAGGCCGCCTGTTTCATTCTTCAAGTCCCGGAGGAGGTTTACATTCTCATGAGACCCGAGGGAGGATGGATTGATATAGAAACACTCTGGCATGAATTGGGGCATGGACTGTCTGCGGTCTTTACATGTCCGGATCTTACCATTGTTGATCGTGACATGGCCACCAACTACAGCCTCTCTGAATCTTTTGCCTTTCTTCTCCAAAACCTGACCCTTTCCCGTCCCTTTATAGATGAATACCTGGGACTTGGGCCCGAGGTTTGCAATACCTTGGTCTATCATAAGGTGCTTAAAGATCTTTCTGTGTTCAGACGGTACGCGGCCAAATTATTATCGGAGTTTGAGATGTTCTCAAAAGGAGACCTCTCCGACGGAGATCGATATTCAAGGCTGATGACCCGACATACGGGGTTTTACTACCAAGCCGAAACACACCTTTTTGACCTGGTACCGGAATTCTATTGCCTGGATTATCTTTTGGGTTGGATGGGTGAATCCATGCTGGAAGACTATCTGCGAAAAAATCTTGGAGACCGGTGGATGTTCGAATCCGAAACCGGCAACATTTTGAAAAAATGGTGGGCCCAGGGGAACCGGTACGATATTTTTCAGTTTTTCGATCAAAACAATCTCGGGCACCTGAACGCGGACAGGCTGCTCATGCGCTGGAGAGAGAATTTAATGTAATGCCCCTGCGCTATGTTTTAAAACTTACATGGTAAATTTGCCGTTTTCATAGATGGTAAGCTTTTTGCCGGATACAAGATGAGCGGAGACCCTTTTTTTTTCAGTGTTAACAAGGTCCCAGTGCAGGGCGGAATCATTGAAGCCCAGATCCTTCTTTTTTTCTTTGGTTAATTCTTGCGAATTGCCGTCATAAGTGTCCGCATAGGAAGCACCCAACGCCACGTGGCAGTTGCCGTTCTTCCCACCGTAGTTCTCATCAAAAAGCGTGTTCGCCATGAAGGTATCAATCTTGGAAAGTCTTTTGTCTGTGAGAGAAAATTCGCCCAGCTTGTTGGCTCCCTTATCCATTGAGAGCTGTTTGACGACAAAATTTTGTCCCTTCCGGGCCTGGATTTTAACCGCAGCGCCTTGTTTAAATTCAAGTCTTAGGCCTTCTACATAATTTCCGCTTCGAAACGAGGGCTGATCTGCAAAGTATATTCCGCTGGTTCCTCTCCAGTCCGGTGATAAAAATATTTCAAAGCTCGGAATGTTATGGCCGGAAATTCCGATCCATTTTCTTTTTTCCCCGGGTGTTATTTTAAGATCCGTATTTGCAGATTCAATATGATAGAAATTTACTTTCATGCTGTTGAGCCATTTTTTAATGGATGTTGCATTTTTAAAAACATTTTGCCACTGCGAAACCGGTGACGTCCTGTTGAGAAAACATGCTCTTATAATCTGGTCTGCATACTCCCGCAGGGAGAGTCCGGCATGCCGGGCCTGTTCTTCTGTGGGGTAATTGCACAAGGTCCAACCGAAAGCGCCTGCTTGATCTCGTTCATCGAGAATATCCCGCAAATATTTTCTGGCTACGGCAGCCTTTCCAATCTTTTTGGGATCCACACCGCTCAAGTGGGTAATAGCTTCCGGGGCATGCAAAAAAATACCGCCATTTAATTTTTTAAAAAGTTCTTCCTCACCGGGTGGCTGGAAAACAATCTGATTGTTATTTGCAAGCTTGAAAAAGTTTCGCTCCATGGCCGATGTCAGATTGACTCTCAGGATAGGATTCATCCCTCGATCCAAAAGTTTGGTGTAAACAATTTCAGCCAGAGGGTTGGCCGGTATATTGTACCGTATGAGCACAATGTCTTTTTTTTTGAATCTGCCGCTGCGGGATGTTTTAAGCCCCCATAAGAGCACATCCGCATATCTATCCAACTGGCTTTGGGTAAACATCGTTTTTATTCCTCTCAAAGACTTTTTTTAGACTTTTCTAGATGGACTCAAGATTACCCTGTGAAAATTTAACGACTTTGTTACGCCCGTTCTGTTTTGCAGCATACATGGCCGTATCTGCATTTTTAATAAGCGTTTCCATATCTTTTCCATCCTCCGGGTAACTTGATATGCCTAAGCTGATCGTTAGTCCCGGCAAGTTATCCAGTTTTATTTGAGAATATTTTCTTCTCAGCCTCTCTGCCAGAATATAAGCGACTTCTTTGTTGGTTTCAGGAAAAAATATCACGAACTCTTCTCCCCCATATCTTGCGATAACATCCGTCTGCCTTAAGTTCTTTTGGAAAAATTTCCCTGTTTCCTTTAAGGCCTGATCTCCTGCACTGTGGCCGTATGTATCGTTGACATTTTTAAACTTGTCAATATCAACCATGGCAATTGAAAATGTTTTGTCGTAGCGCTCAGATCTTATTAACTCATCCTGAAGCCTGGACATAAAATAACGTCGAATATACAGTCCTGTCAGAAAATCAGTAATCGCCACCTCTTGGAGTTGTGCTTTGTTGATCGCCACTGCCGCCTGATCGGTAACGGCTTTGAGCATTTCAATGTCAACTTCAGTAAAGTGGGTGTTATCCCGTTTATTCGTCACATTAATGACCCCGATAGCTTCGTTGTAAACGAGCATGGGGATGCAAGCAATGGAACGGACAAAGGAGGAATCCGCTTCGATGAATTCCTCTTCACCCTTGGTATTATTTAATATTACTGGTTTTCCTTCTTGAAAAGCCTGACCGGCCACGCCTTCTCCAGGCTTAAATTTTTTACACTCTACTTGTTTGTTGTTTATTTTTTCCTGGTAGTCATGATCTTCCAAACCCTCTATAATACTGACGCTCAATTGATTCGTATCAGGATCATAAAGCATTATGGAACCTTTCTCTGCTTTGGTTATACCGATGGCCTTTTCTAATATATACTTGAGAAGGTTTTTTAAATCACTGATATAGGTCATGGCTCTGCCGATATTGTAAAGAAGAGATAAATTCTTGAGAATTTTATCCAGTTCTTGCCTTTCATTTTGCCTTTTTATATAGAGATTACATGCATTTAAACAATAAGATGCTTGGTTGGCAATATGTTTGATGTAATCATATTCAACCTCATCAATGGGTTGACCGTTACTCTTCTCACCAATCGTCAAAAGACCGATCACCTCTTGTTTCATTATAAAAGGAAACCACCATTCTGAATTCATTTTTTTCAGATTGTCGTTTTCAGAAAATTCCTTAAACATTGGGTTGCCGGAAGCGTCTTTTATGGGAAATGGTTCTTTTTGAAGAATTTTTTGCCAGAGAGGCCCTTTATTCTCATCAAACCTAAACGCCAACTCATTGAGTCCGTGGCTGAAAACCAATTCGAAATTCTCGAAATCATGCTGATAAATAAAAATTCCTATAGTGGAGACTTTGAGCTGTTCTTTTACCAGATTTCCTATGGTAGAATATAGTTCCACAGGGTCAAGAATGTTGCATAGCATTTGATTTGCATTTAGAAGGTTTTCCATCTCGAAAACACGCTGTCTTAGATACTCGATACTATCGGTTTCTTTTGTTGATCCATTCATTAGCATTCTTTCATTCTATTGTTTAAAGTTATATTCTTCTACTGCCACGCAAACGAGAGTTATGTCGAAATGAACCATGGGAGTCCGAAAGAACCCGACCGGGGTGCATTACCAGTTTGTTAATGGCTTTCCAAGACTTTTTGGTTTCAGGTGTCAGTGTTCAGGTTTCAGGTCTGGCGATTCCTGACACATGAAACCCGAGACCCGATTGCGAGGTTTTCGCTCAAAAATAAATAAGTTAACGCGTGAGAACCATTTTAACAAATCGGTAATGCTCCCCCCGGCCGAAACTTACATAAATTTTATATAATGAAATCAGGGTGTATTGTCAATGTTGATGTTTTCGTAAAAAGTCCGATTTAGACGGTTTTGTAAAAAGTTCAAATTCAAGGCGTGCAAA
>JAFDEW010000522.1 GCA_019310125.1 Deltaproteobacteria bacterium
CGTGAGTAACGAAATCGATAAAGTCATCTATTCGATGATAAACGTCAGCAAGTTATACGATAACAAACCGGTTTTAAAAGACATTTCTCTGTCTTATTTTTACGGCGCCAAAATCGGCGTGATCGGTCTGAACGGTTCGGGCAAAAGTTCGCTGCTGCGTATTCTGGCCGGAGTGGATCCGGAATTCAACGGCAAAACCATTCTGTCCGACGGATACACCATCGGCTACCTGGAGCAGGAGCCTTTGGTGGATGTGGACAAGACGGTCCGCGACGTGGTGGAGGAAGGGGTTCAGGAAACCTCGGATCTTCTCAAAGAATTTGAAGAGATTAACATGAAGTTTGCTGAGCCCATGAGTGACGATGAAATGAATCAGCTTATCGAGCGCCAGGGTCAGGTTCAGGAAAAGCTTGACGCACTGGACGCCTGGGATCTGGACTCGCGCTTGGAAATGGCCATGGACGCACTGCGATGCCCCCCGGAAAACACTTCGGTCAGTGTCCTTTCCGGCGGCGAGAAGCGCCGGGTAGCCCTTTGTCGATTGCTGTTGAAAAAGCCCGATATTCTGCTGTTGGACGAGCCCACCAACCACCTGGATGCCGAGAGTGTGGCCTGGATGGAACACCACCTGCAAAAATACCCGGGAACCGTCATAGCCGTGACCCACGACCGTTATTTTCTCGACAACGTGGCCGGGTGGATACTGGAACTCGATCGGGGCGTGGGTATTCCATGGAAAGGCAATTATTCCAGCTGGCTGGAGCAGAAACAGGAGTGCCTGCGACGGGAGAATAAATCCCAAAGCGCCCGCCAAAAGACTCTGGAGCGCGAACTGCAATGGATCCGCATGTCGCCCAAGGGCCGCCACGCCAAGAGCCAGGCCCGCATCAGTGCCTACGAAAAGCTTCTCACCCAGGAACCCGAAAAGCGAGAAAAAGATTTGGAGCTTTAAAGGCCTTTGGAAACCGCATGCTCATGGAAAAAATGGACTTTCGGTTGCCTCCCGGCGGTATCGTGGGTATCATCGGACCCAACGGTGCCGGAAAAACCACCCTGTTCAAAATGATCACCGGTCAGGAAAACCCGGACCAGGGCAGTATCCGTCTGGGGGATACGGTCGAGCTGGCCTACGTGGACCAGGACAAAGAACTTGATGCCGGCAAGAGCATCTGGGAGGAAATCACGGGTGGTGAAGACCGGATCCAGCTGGGCCAGCGGTTGATCAACTCGCGGGCCTACGTGGCCCGTTTCAATTTTTCAGGCACCGATCAGCAGAAGAAGGTGGCAATCCTCTCCGGGGGCCAGCGCAACCGGGTACATCTGGCCAAGATGCTTAAGCAAGGGGCCAATGTCATTCTCCTGGACGAGCCCACCAACGATCTCGACATCAACACGCTGCGGGCCTTGGAAGAGGCCCTGGAGAACTTCGGCGGCTGCGCGGTGGTCATCAGCCATGATCGATGGTTTCTCGACCGAATCGCCACCCATATCCTTGCGTTCGAAGGGGACAGTCGGGTGGTCTTTTTTACGGGGAACTGGTCCGAGTATGAAGCCGACCGTAAAAAGCGACTGGGTGCGGATGCCGCCCGGCCCCATCGCATCAAGTATCGACGGTTGTCCAGATAGGTGACAGGTTAAGAAAAAATGACTGGCGAAACTATTACCATTGTATATATAATTGTAATGGTGCCTGAATAAGACGGGAGCATTACCGATTTGTTAAAATGGTTTTAACACATTAACTTATTCATTTTTTGAGCGAAAGCCTTGCAATCAGGTGTCAGGAGTAAGAAACGAATTAGCTGATACCTGAAACCAAAAAGTTTTGGATAGCAATTAACAAACTGGTAATGCCCCCAATAAGACAGCATGAGTTGTTGGCATTGAATTTTATTTAAAAGAAAACGGTGGAGGGCAAAATGAGAGAAAAACAATTAACCCGTCGTCGATTCTTAAAAGATCTTACCCTTACCTGTACCTGTAGCACCCTTGGCGTGCAGGCGCTTGCGGCACGTCAGGTCTGGGGAAAACCCCTTAAAGGAGCCGGTTCTAAGGAATCCGCAACCATGGAATACCGGACCCTTGGTAAAACAGGCCTCAAGGTTTCAGCGCTCAGCTTTGGCGTGATGCGGCTGTCCGAGCCCGCGGTATTGTTTCAAGCCCTGGACATGGGATTATTTTGATACGGCCCATAGGTATCAGAAAGGCAATAACGAAAAGATGCTGGGCAGCGTACTCAAACAGTACGGCAGGTCCAAAGTCTTTATTGCCACCAAAATTATACCTTATTATAAACAGTTCGGGAGCAAGCACCTCAACAATCAAAAATCCATGGAAACCATGATGGAAAAAAGCTTAACACGGCTTCGGACGGATTATGTTGACGTGCTTTTCCTCCATAGCATTACTGATCCGGAGTGGCCGTTGCATGACGAAATGATCGGTTTTTGTCAAAAAATGAAAAAAACCGGAAAAGCCCGCTTTGTGGGAATTTCTTTCCACACCACGGGCCAGACCTACGTGGATACGGTGGAGCGAACGTTAGAGGCAGGCGTCTACGATGTTTTTCTGGCCACACTGAATTATAAGAGCCCCCCGGCGCATATCCAGGCATTAAAACGCGCGCGTCAGAAAGGCGTGGGCATTGTTGCCATGAA
>JAFDEW010000233.1 GCA_019310125.1 Deltaproteobacteria bacterium
CAATGAAGCTCTCCGTAACCCCGCCGGGCGGGATCTCCGCTTTGGTACGACCCCGTTGGGCGAGATTTCCGTTTCGCTCCAACAAGCTGCGGGGTATTCAGGCAAAGGCGAATAAAAATTGGCGTTACGGATAACAAAAAGTAACGCCACGTAACGATCCTGTAACGTTTAAAAAGTTGAAACGGTTGATTACCGGCATGCAAAACAAAAACAGCAAATCGACCCCAAGGACCTATTCCCTAAGGGCCGATTTGCCGATTAAGAAGGGGGGTAATATGAAAATGGAGGTTGCCAAGTTAAACCCCAACTAAATGAAAAGCAAATATCATGCCATAAATCATACTTTACATGGTTTTTCAAAATAATTACTGAGCGCCTAATTTTCCCTGAAAGCATCGACTTTTTCAATAGGAAGTTCTCCATTCTTTTTAAAGGCATTAACTTCCTCAATATGAAGTTCTTCATGGGTTACGGTGGTGAGTGGCGGATATTGGCTCACATCTAGACCCGGCACATAACCAAACATAGAGCTAAGTTCCCTGTTTAGCATATGGTAAAGTCTGGTCAGTGGAATCTCCATGGGGCATGCATCCTGACACTGACCGCAATTCACGCAGGAATCTGCCACGTGGGCCAATCTGACCAACGGAAACATCACATGTGGCGGTGTTTGTCCGCCCTGAACAAAGCCTCTGGCCGGATCAAGGTAACACTCCTGACAGTAACATAGTGGGCACACATCTCTGCACCCAAAACACTTGATGCACCGGTTAAAATATCCTAACCAGTATTTCAACCGATCCTTATTCGAAAGCCGTCTCAGTTCATCAAAATCCCTTTGTTCCCATATTTGGGCCAGTTCAACTGCCTTTTCGTCCTCTTTTTCCCTTTGTTTTAAAGCCTCCTCATCCGGTGTTTCAACAACAAGGCCCCCTGCCTCTATAGCCTGTTCCATGAGTTCAGAACCTTTTTGGGAGCAAACTTCGATAAACGTGGCCTTCTTGCCCTTACTTCCCCATTTACCGCAGGCCAGGTCTGCCATCCTGGGGATGTTAAAAGAACATCTCCTGCAATTCTCTCTTCTTCCGTATCCCTTTTCCTCCAGTTCCTCCAAATCTCTCTGTATTCTTACGCCGTCGGCCAATGTGATGAATGTGATGATGAGCTTTCCGTTATCCAGTTCCTCTCCGACCACATCCTCGGGATTGACATGGTATTCATCTTTGATCATTTTTTCGGCAACCACAGGCGACACCGTTCCGGTACAGTTCAATCCGATTAAGATGACATTCGCCATGTTGATTTGCCCCCTTTTGGCCAATTCAATGATCGCACGGCAATCACAGGGCTTGCAGGTAACGGCAATTTTCAAGTCTTTGGCACCGTCCAAATACTTGTGTATCTCTTTGGCCACGTTTACAGGGGCAAAGTGCAAGGCCCCGGCACTCTCAACCACTTCATCCGGATCAGTGATTAAAGATAACACCCCGTCATATCTGTTTCCATTTCTCTTTTTGACGGCCACCACGGCATCTACAAGTCTCATCTCAAGAGCAAACTTGAGTAAAGCCGTCACCGCACCGCCGGATTCTCCCATTTCCAGAATTTTGTCGTCACATGACCACGCGAGATATAGATCACCCTTCATATCATCACACCTTTTCAATGCTCACTGCACAAAATTTAAATTCCGGCATCTTGGACGGGGGACCGGCCGTGGGTCCGGTTAATACATTGGGAGCGCATTCCGAAAAATGCCAGGGCATAAATATCAACCCCGGTCTTATGTCGTCCGTCACCCGGGCAACGGTTTCTATCTCCCCCCTTCGTGATTTTAACAACACCGGATCTCCGTCTTCTATGCCCAGCTCCCGTGCATCCTCACGGTTTATTTCAGCAAATCCATTGGGCAATTCATTGTTCAGCCCTTTGGTTCGCCGGGTCATGGTCCCTGTGTGGAAATGGAATACCACCCGTCCATTGGTAAATATGTAAGGATAGGTATCATCGGGAACTTCCAAAGGCGGTTTATACTCTGCGATCTGGAAATGCCCGAAACCGTCCGGAGTAGGAAATTTTTCTACAAACATCACTTCCGTGCCCGGATGTTCCTCGGTTGGGCAGGGCCATTGAATACCGCCGGGGCTTTTTAACCGTTCATAGGTAATGCCCCGGTATTGGGGTACGCATTTTCTGATCTCTTCGAATATTTGCTCCGGGCCGTCAAAACTAAATTGCTGCTCAAAACCCATGATCTTGGCCAGCTCACAGAATATCACCCAGTCCGGCTTTGCATCACCCGGGGCCTGGACAGCCTTATGGATCCTCTGCACTCTTCTATCCAGGCAGGTGATGGTTCCATCCTTTTCCATAGCCGTCGCTGCAGGAAGCACAATATCGGCCATTTCTGCGGTTTCGGTCATAAATATGTCCTGAACCACCAGAAGATCTTTTTCTTCCAGATTCTTTCTCACACAATTTGTATCAGGGGCCGCAAGCATGGGGTTTGCCCCCACAACATACAAGAGCTTACACTTTTCCACCATGTCCATGTAAGTCATGCCGGGCTGTGACGGTAGATCTTTTACCCCCCAAATCTCTTCGAAGCGTCTGGCGGTTTCTTCATTAACAGCCTGAAATCCCGGGTAAAAAACGGGCAGGGGACCCATGTCGCCAAACCCCTCTCCGTTGGCATGACCCCTTAAAGGATTCACACCGGTTCCCGGCTTTCCATAGTTCCCGGTCAAAAGCGCCAAGTCGGCAAGGCCTTTAATATTCTCTATGCCGGCGGCATGCTGGGCAATACCGGAATTAAAAAGGATGCAGGCCCGCTTTGCCGTTGCATAGATTCGTGCCGCCTCGCTGATCACATCAAGGGAAATGTTTGTTATTTTTTCTATTTCCTTGAGATCCAGGGTCATAACATAGTTTTTGAGTTCATCGAACCCCTGAGTCCTTTTTTCTATGAATTCTTTGTCTTCAAGTCCCCCATCCATAATGACCCGCATCATGCCGTTGATCAAAGCCAAGTCAGTCGCAGGATAGATTTGCAGGTGAATGTCTGCGATGTTTTTCGCCGTCAGGGTATTCCTGGGATCCACAACGATTACACGGGCCCCCTTCCCTTTGGCCCGGATGACCCTCCGGGCAATGATAGGATACGTTTCCTGCAGGTTGGGGCCGGCCACAAAAATACAATCTGCCTGCTCAATACTGATGGTTGACGTGGTCATCACACCGGAACCTACCGTGGAGAGCAATGCAGGAACTGTGGGGGAATGGCAAAATCTGGAGGCATTATCCATGTTGTTTGTCTTCTGAACCACCCGGATAAATTTCTGAATCACATACAAATCCTCATTCGAGCACTTCGCAGAGTTGATAAACCCCACTGCATCGGGCTCCGCATTCTGAAATTTGTCCGCGATCAACCCGAATGCCGCTTTCCAGGAGGTCTCTTCAAAGACGCCATTCTTCTTTATCAGTGGCGTTTTCAACCGCTGATCGCTCGTTGAAAAGGTATGAGCATTCCTTCCTTTTTGGCAGTTTTTTCCTTCACATACCGGATGATCCTTCCAGGGCTCCATACCCACTATGTTGCTGTCTTTGACCACCAGGTATATGCCACATCCACAACCACAATACGGACAGATCGTGGGGATGTGTTCAATGGATTTTATCAATGTTTTCTCTCTCCACTCTGTATCTGGTTAGTGTCCACCCCTAAATGGTCTTTTTGCCCAATCTCTGCGTTATGTTCAAAAAATAATCCTCGGAATATTAAACATATGCCTGCGGTTATTTTTTTCACATGCCTTGATCTTGAACAAAAATCTTCATTTATTGATGGACACCGGTTAATATTCTTAACTCAAAAACTTTTATAAAATATTCGAGTTAGGCAAATTCAGAACTCCTGACCTGTATATGTAATTTCAACGTGATATGAAGGTTTAGTCGTAATTTCAGACGCAACAATTTGAACATCGAACATCGAACGTTCAACGTCGAACGTCGAATGTGGAAGGCGCCTCGCTTTGTCTTTATTATAAATGGTAGAATACAGTATTCGATGTTCAACGTTCGATGTTGGATGTTTGACGTTCATCTTTTAAATGCCTTCAAGATGTGTATTCTTCATTAGAATATGTTGAATCTGAATTTACGCCAGGTCAGTAGCCCTGAAATTACTTTTCATCCACCGGCCTTCTTCCTTGGGGGAAAGAGGGTTTGGGCCAATGCTTCTTACCTCTTTGACGAAGTCTCTGACCACTTGTGCAAATTTCGGGGCTTCTGAAGCGGATATCCACTCCAGGCGAATTCTAGCCGGATCGATCCCAATGCATTCCAGCAGTTTTTTGGTCATCAAGACCCGCCTTCTAACATATAGATTACCTTCCAGGTAATGACATTCCCCAGGATGTCACCCGCCGATGAGAACACCGTCGATTCCCCTGGCTAAAGTCTCCAGAATAAGCACAGGATCAATCCTTCCGGTGCACATGACCCGGACAACCCGGATATTCGGCGGATATTGAAATCTGGAAACCCCTGCCAAATCCGCGCCGGCGTATGAACACCAGTTACATAAAAAGGCCACTATTTTGGGTTCGAATGGATTTGACATAAAAAAAGCCTCCCAACTACGCCAAGGCGCAAATTTGCGCCCTTATTTGATGTTGACTAAAATGGCACATATCCACCGCCTTGGACGGACAGCTTGCAGCGCACAGTCCGCATCCTTTACAGGATGCCGGTGTATTTTGAGCCTTTTTTACACCATCCACCTCTATCACATGAATGGCACCGAATGGACATACCCTTTCGCAAGTACCACAGCCCCTGCATATCTCCGGATTAACCACGGAAACGATGGGCTCAATCTCTATGGTATTTTTCATTAAAATGGCTGCTGCCCGTGCAGATGCCGCCTTAGCTTGTGCGATAGATTCCTCAATGGGTTTTGGATAGTGGCAGAGCCCGGCTAAAAAAATGCCGTCAGTCGCAAAATCAACCGGCCGTAGTTTCATATGAGCCTCTAAGAAAAATCCCTCTTCGGTCGCGGACACTTTGTAAAGTTTGGTAAGGGGAATGTTGTCAGAGGGCAATATGCCCGTTGCCAGGCATATGATATCCGCGGATATCTCAAGAGGTCTTTGGAGAACATGGTCGGTAACCGTGACCTTAAGCCGGCCATTTTCCTTTTCAACCCTGGGTTTATTTTCTAGATCATATCGAATGAACAGAACACCTTTATCCCTGGCCTCCGCGTACAGGACTTCCCTGTCTCCAAAGGTTCTGATGTCCCTATAGAGGATATATATCTGCATATCCGGATGTAAACTTTTTAAAGTCAACGCCCTATGGATGGAATGGGTACAGCAGACTTTACTGCAATAGGGCCTCTCAGGTATTCTGGATCCCACACATTGGATAAAGACTGCGCTCCTTGCATCCCTGATCCTATCACTACCCTTCATAATTTTTTGATCAAGCTCCAGAGACAGCAACACATTGGGATCTTTTCCGTACAGATATTCTTTGGGTTTATAGGGTCTGCCACCGGTGGCCATAATAATTGCCCCGTGCTCCAATTCCTTTTTTTCACCGTTATCATCTGTCAATGTCGATGCGAAACTCCCTACAAAACCCGAGGCGTCTGTAACGGTCGTGTTAAGATAAACATGGATCAATGGGTGGTCATTAACGTTCTCAACAAGATTTTCAACATAAGGTTTTATCTTGTCCCCTTTATATGTGGCGTAGAGATTGAAGGCCTGGCCGCCCAATCTATCTCCTTTTTCATTTTCCGTCGCCTTTTCCGGATCGTCCCTATGGACCCACGAACATTGATCGCGAATATTACACATCTCAAAGGTATATTTATTGAGAGCCCCTTCCCGGAGTGTCTCTCTGAACAATGGCTCATGGGTTCTTGGGGTGCAGGAGGCAACCACCACCCGGTTTAGGTCATATTCCCTAATATATTCTTTTATTTTTTCCTGGGTGTCCTGGGAACAGGTAAAGAGATTTCTGTCGGCCACCACCACATTTGGCAGGGTTTCCGCGTATGCTCTCACCTTCGGGACGTCAACGACGCCCCCAATGTTAATACCTCAATGGCAAACAAATACGCCTATGCGAGGCTCCTCTCCAACAATCTCTTTTTCAACAGGATACTCTTTTTTCTTGACCAGGCTGTTTCTCACCGGCGACAGAAGGCCCATAGCGGTATTGGCCGCAGCGCTCGCCTCCATAACCGTCCCCGGGATGTCTTTAGGCCCTTGGAATGCGCCACATACGTATATCCCCGGTTTTGATGTCTCTACAGGGGAAAGGCATCGGGTAGCTGCAAAATGATGGCGGTCGAGTTCTATATCCAATCGCCCAGCCAGATCTTTGGCATCGGCGGGAGGCATTAAACCAATGGAAAGCACTACCATATCGAATACTTCCTCTTTTTTCTCTCCTCCTTCAGTAACATAGACCAGTTTGAGGTCTCCAGTATTTCCTACCGGCTCTATGGTATGTATCCTGGACCTGATAAACCTGACGCCGATTTCGTCCTTTGCCCGGTTATAATATTTTTCAAAATCCTTGCCATAGGTTCGCATATCCATGAAAAAAATGGCCGTATCCAATGGCAGGGCGCTGTGCTCCTTGGCAATAACGGCCTCTTTGATGGCATACATGCAGCATACCGCAGAACAGTAGCCCTGGTCACACGTGTTGATGTTCCTTGAACCCACACACTGAAGCCAGGCAATCTTTCCGGGCTCCTTTTCGTCAGATGGACGCACAAGGTGAGCCTCATAGGGACCTGAAGCGCTTAATATGCGCTCAAATTCCATACTGGTGACCACGTTGGGAAAACGGCTATATTGATACGTGACATCACCTGAAGGATCGTAGGGTTCAAAACCAGGGGCAAGTATGATTGACCCCACGTTCAGTTCCACAGTTTCATCTTCCTGGGAGTGGTCAATGGCTTGAGCGCTGCAAAACTCAGTGCATATTTTACATCCGCCGGTCTTAAAGTGCATGCAAACCGTCCGGTCAATGGCCGGCACTTTGGGTATGGCCTGAGGATAGGGGATATAAATCGGTTTTCGTCCGATCAGCCCCATATCATACTCGGAGGAAATAGGTTTAACGGAATGTTTGGTAATGTCTTCAAGCTTGATATGTCCGGTTGGGCAAATTGAGGCACAGGCACCACAGGCCATACACAGATCGGTCTGAAGATGGAACGGGGTATCCACCTTCATATTCACACCCCGGCCGGTCAGGCTAATGGCACTGTTTCCCATCCTCTCGCAAATACGCACGCAAAGCCCGCAAAGAATACAATCCTCGTCTCTTTTCTTAAACCGAGGCTCTTTGATGCCATAGGTTGCTGCCAATTTCTTGACCATCGGCACATTCGGACAACGGGCAAGAAGCAATTCCACAATCAGTTTACGACCCTCAAGAACCGCATCGGTTTCTGTCCTTACCTCCATACCTTCTCGTATGGGGTAGTTGCATGCCGTAACAAAATCGGTCTTTCGGCCATTAAAAACCTCTACCGTACACAGACGGCACATCCCTTCGGGCCCGAGAGCTTTATGGTAGCACAGGGTCGGGATCTCGACCCCATATCGCTGAGCAACCTGAAGGATATATTCCCCTTCTTCCCCCTGAACTTCTTCACCGTTAAGCTTAAAGGTTATCATAGGTGTGTTCCTTCTCCCTTAACTAGTGCCTGAACGAAAACTGTCTTTTTCGCCAATATCTGCGTCAGGCTCAAATTTTAATCCTCGAAATACTCAATGTATGTCTGTGGTTAAAATTTTCGTCTTCCTTGATCTTAACGAAAAATCCTAGTTTTCGTTCGGGCACTAACTACTTGATAAGAATAGCATCAAACTTACAGGCCTCGTAACAGATGCTACACTTGATACATTTATCCTGGTCTATATGGTGAGGTTCCTTTTTTTCACCGGTGACGGCCTCCTGCGGGCATTTCAGGGCGCACAGATGACAGCCATTACATTTTTCTTCATCAACTTCGTAATGGAAAAGGGCCTTACAGACGCCTGCCGGGCATTTCTTGCCCCTGATGTGTGCCTCGTACTCCTCCCGAAAATAGAGGATGGTGGTTAAAACCGAATTTGGGGCGCTTTTTCCCAGTCCGCACAGGGAAAATCTCTTGATCATGGTGGCCAGTTCTTCAAGAAGTTCGATATCTCCTTCCTTGCCATTTCCCTCACAGATATCCGTCAGAATCTCTGACATCTGTGTAATTCCTTCACGGCAGGGGGTGCATTGACCGCATGATTCGTTTTTCAAAAAATCCACAAAATACCGGGCCAGATCCACCATGCAGTTGTCCTGGTCCATGACGATCATACCGCCGGAGCCCATTATGGAACCCACCTCAGCCAGCCTCTCATAATCAACGGG
>JAFDEW010000026.1 GCA_019310125.1 Deltaproteobacteria bacterium
TTTCGCAATCATTCAACGTACGAAAAGTACGCCTCATGATTACAAAATTTGCACGCCTTGAATTTGAACTTTTTACGAAACCGTCTAAATCGGACTTTTTACGAGTTCATCAATATTCTAGATTAAACGTCCTAAAATCTCTAATTTGCTATAAACGGGAAAAATGATGAAAGACAGAACGGTTAAGGTGGGTCGGAATGATCCTTGTCCCTGCGGAAGCGGGCTTAAATATAAAAAATGCTGTCTCAGAGGATCAAAGCCGGGGTCTGATGACCTTACGGACCTATATGCCAAAAAATATAGAATCCGACTTAAGCAGGCAGCGGATATCCAAGGCATCCGGGAAGCCGGGCGTCTTGTCATAGACACCATGGATCTGGTTGAGTCTAAAATAAAGCCTGGAATTATCACCGATGAGATTAACACCCTTGTGCATGAATACACCATTAAACATGGCGCCATTCCCGCACCGTTGAACTATCGAGGGTTTCCAAAAAGCGTTTGTGTTTCCGTAAACGAAGTGATCTGTCACGGCATTCCCGGAGAACGGGTTTTGAAGGACGGAGATATTGTCAATGTCGATATTACGTCTATTTTAAACAAATATTATGCGGACGCAAACAAAACTTTTTTTGTCGGGACGCCCGGATCCGAAGCTCGAAAAATCGTAGAGGTGGCTAAAAAATGTTTCGGATTAGGTATGTCCATGGTTAAACCCGGGAATACCATCGGCGATATCGGATGGGCCATTCAAAACCATGCGGAAAGCAAAGGATGCTCGGTGGTCAGGGAATTTGTGGGACATGGGGTCGGGTTTGACTTCCATGAACCGCCTCAAATTCCCCATTTCGGCCGAAAGGGAGAAGGAATTACTCTGGTGCCGGGCATGGTCTTTACCATTGAACCCATGATCAACCTGGGAAAAAAAGAGCTGGTCATTCTGAGGGATAAATGGACCGTCGTCACCAAAGACCGATCGCTTTCCGCACAGTTTGAACAAACCCTTGTGGTTACCGATAATGGTTTTGAAAGCCTTACGCCTTATGAGATGTGAATAGTCTATATGTTGTGTCTATTCCCTACCCACCCGGAGCAGTCTGGGGCGGGCGTCAGCACTCAAGGCCTTTGAGCTTTCTTATTTCTTCCCGCGCTTCCTCCATGCTGTTTGTAGAAATCAACAAATCTTGACCCACGATGTAGTATTTTTCCATGAGTTCCAGAATCCTCAGTCCGCCGGAGGTATCGATATCTACACCACTTGCTAATGTTACTATTGTCATTATCTCGAGACTTGGATTGAAGGACGTACCGCCCCTTTTAATATTTACATGCCAGTTCATACCCCGCTCGCACAGCAGTAAACGTATCCTGTACATTGTGGGCATCGCCGATGATTTCTATATTTGCAATTGCTTTTTTAATTGCATCATCCGGTTCCGGCGCGGAAAGCATTCCGGAAGCAAGAATAACGCTCTGGAAAGGTTCCAGCGACAGTATTTCACCATCCTTTTCCAACTCAACGCAGTCGGCTTTAAACGCTTTAACCGCTGTTTGGGGAATCAGGATTACCTTTTCCAATTGCTCAATTCTCATCAAGGCCAATTTCTTTGTAATCCCCTCCATGGCGCCGCCCAGTTGGTCAACAATCTCTACGGCCACCACATCATACCCCTCTTTGCCCAATTTTTCGGTAATCTCAACCCCCACCTGGCCCACTCCGATGACCAGAACCCTGGGTCCTTTTACGTTCTTTACTCCCTGGAAATAATCGATGCACGTCATGACATGCTGAGTGTCAAGGCCTTCGATCTTGGGGATATTTTGAACCGCTCCGGTCGCCCATACCAAAAGATCGGGCTGAATTTCTTTTATAAGGGCTGCATCTACCGAACGGTTCATAAGGATAGAAGCTCCGCTGGACCTTACAGAGTGTTTGATGGCGTCAAACCCGTCTTTCATTTTTTCTTTTCCCGGGGCCTGCCATGCCAGGGCGAATTGCCCGCCCAGATGATCTGTTTTTTCGGTTAAGGTAATCTTGTGACCCCGCCTGCTCATGTAAAGAGCTGCACTCATTCCGGCAGGTCCTGCTCCGGCGATCAAAACTTTCATGGGATGGGATGTGGACGTCAACTCCGGCAGACCGATTTCCGGGTTGAGATTGCAGCCCAAAGGCTCTCCGCTTTTCATGCGATGAAGGCATCCCTGGAGGCAATAGCCGCAATATATAACCTCCTCATCCAGGCCTTTTTCCCATTTTTCTATCAAACCGGGATCTGCGATAAGTGGCCTTCCAAGGGCCACAAGGTCGCAAAGGTCCTGGTCCAGAAACTGGATTAATTTCTCTTTTCTACCCATTCTGCCGGCTACAATCACAGGAAGTTCGGTATGCTCGCGCACCCAGGCCAGGGCATCTATCTGAGGCTTATCCGGAAGGCTGGTATGGTGAAAAAACCATGGGGGACTGAAGCAGGCATTTCCCATGCCCACGTGTATGGCGTTGATTTCGCTCTCTTGTGCCAATTTCAGCAACGGCAGAAGGTCTTCCTGGCTGATGCCGAACCCCGGCGACATCTCATTACCGGAAATCCGGAGGATACAGGGAATTTCAGGGGCGCCTTGTTTTACTGCTGAAAGTGCCTCCCTTGCAAAAAGCAACCGGTCCCGGCCATAGCGATCTTCTCTCTTGTTCAGTTTTCCGTTCAGAAATTGGGAGATGAGATATCCGTGCCCCCCCTGAATTTCTATAAGGTCGAATCCTGCCTGCTTTGCCTTTTGGGCAGCGGATTTGTAGCCGTCAAGAATCGCCTGGATTTCCTGCTCGGTAAGGGCTTGGGAAACGTTGCCCTGTCTGGCAACACAGGTCATCACCGAAGGCGCCTTGGGTTGATGGCCGATTATCTTGGGATTGGCCGTCGCACCTCCATGATTCAGATGAAGGCAGGCCAATCGGGCTTCCTTGTGTATAACGTCAACAATCTTTTGAAGTTCTCCAACGCTGTCGGGAAGATGGATGCAGGGCTGCTTGGGATGTTCCCTGCCGTCAGCAGTGACCGATACGGGCTCGGTAATCACCACTCCCGGACCGCTTCTCGCAATTTGTTGGTAGAAAGTTAACTGACGATCCGTCACCGTGCCGTCGGGATTGCCGCGCCCTATCTTGACCGGGGGAAAAACAAATTTATTGACAAGCTCCAGATTACCTAACTTGAACGCTTCGAACATTCTCTTCATGATTAATCTCCTTTTCCGCTTATCCGGTGCTTTTTTAATAGTATAGGAATTTCTTTTTTTGGACACAGACCCGCCTGCCATTGCAAGGCACGAGCGGGCAGGTGAATACAGATTATCAAGATTCTTAAACTGCAAAATAACAATAGTATCTGCGTATATCTGCGTCCTATTTAAATTACCTTAATTTCTGTAGCGCCTGTTCCGCAGCAATGGTAATGGGTTCAAGGCTCGGTTCAGAGGAACAGTCGGGATTTCCCGCACACATCAATGTGGTTAATTCCGGAATGGTTTTTTCACCCAGGATCAGGGCATTGACCGTATCAATCTCCTTAACCGGCGCGTCACTATCGCTGATAATCTGTCCGCCGATCAGCTTTTGAGTGTTTTTGTCAAAAACAAGTTTCAGTGTCCAGGGTTTGACGCCGGGGATCATACCGTGTTTGCTTCTGGAATTTACGACAACGCTTACCGTTTCAAACCCCGCCTTTTGTGCCTGCTTATCTGTCAATCCCGTGGCAGCGACATACTTGTCAAAAATTCTGACCGCGGAGTTGTTTAATATTCCCGGAAATTCAATGTCATACCCCGCCAATCTTTTGGCTGCAAGACGTCCTTGAATAACTGAAGGGCCCCGCAGTAGTGACGCTACAGGTTTTTTGGTCACAAAATGATTTTTTTCAACGCAATCCCCCCCTGCAAGGATATCCGGATGTGATGTTTCCAGATATTTATTCACCTTAATGCCGAAGGTTCCGAGCTCAAGATTCATATCTTTTGCCAGCTCCAGATTCGGCCGTGCGCCCACTGAAACCATGACCATATCCGCATCGAGTTTTTCGCCGGTTTCAAGTTCAACGCCTGAAACCTGACCGTTTTGACCCAGAATCCGTGCGGCTCTGGACTCCATCTTCATATGAATGCCTTTTTCTACCATGCAGTTCTGTACCGTGATGGCCATGTCCGCATCAAGCATAAGGGCCAGAGGGGGGCCTAAGGTCTTATACTTAACCACGGTTATATTGTAGTAATCCGGCTTGTTTTCCGAAAGCAATGCCGCCAGTTCAAGATTAATAAATCCGGTTCCGATGAGAACAAGGTTTTTGGCATTTTTTTCTTCCAAAAATGTTTTTATGTTTTCTGCATCCGGTACGCTCCGTAACGTGAATACTCCTTCAAGGTCAACGCCTTCAAATTCAGGTATCACCGGGTTTGCCCCGGTTCCCAGAATGATCTTATCGTAATCCAATGAAGCGCCGTCCGATAATTCGACGATCTTTTTTTCAGTGTCTACGTGGGTTACTTCTGCAATAATGTTCGTAATGCCTGCATTTTCAAACATGGCATCCGGATTTGTGATGGAATCAACCGTGGCCAGACCGGCCACGACATGAGGTAAAGATCATCTAACGATAAAACGTTCTTCTTTTCTAATAATGGTTACATCCACATCCGGCATAAGCTTCTTGGCCAGCATTGCGGCAGGACCGCCCACACCGCCACAACCGATAACAACCAGTTTTTCACCTTTTTTCATAAATCAGCTCCTTTGTTTTTATATTGAAAACCTGGTCCGTTGGGCCTTCGGCTCGGAGAGCCAACGCCTCGAAGAGCCAGGTCAGAGATTCCCATATCAAAAGCCCATGGCAAAAAGCACCCCCCCAACCAAAAGTCCGAAAACAAGATTGAAAACCTTGATCAGCACGGAATCTTTAAGACTGTATGAAAATAGGGGCAGCATACCGTGTCCGTCCTGTACAAACGATGTGGTAAGTAACACGGAAAACGGCACAATTCCTTGTGCGTACATCATCACAAATATGAGATGGGGTCCGGATTCCGGAATGATGCCGATTAGCGCCCCGATCACCAATACCCAGAGCATATGGTTATGGATAACAGTTTCTAAGTTACAGAAGGCCATGCCCCAATGCACAAAAACAAGGGCTCCAAATGTCCACATGAAGATGCGAGAAAGGTGCTTTTTTATGATATGGCCCCAGATATGGTGCTCAAGATAGTGTTCAGGGCAAATCATAATTATGAATAATGTGCATAGGGAAAGAGATATAAAGGTAATGCGTTTCCAGTCCCATGTGGGTGAGCCGAGAGTTCCTGTTGCGAACAAGATCAAAAATGAGGTTATCAGCACAAGCAGCAGGAATCTGTTAAAGGAAAGTGATTGAAAGTTTTCGATAAAATTGGCGGGTTTAAAGATGTCGCGAATCTTTTCCCGAACGGCCTTACCGGGCAGGCATTCTTCACAATACACATCAATGCATGATTCGCAAGTGCTAATCCCAAAAATAAGGATAATCTTGTCACTTAACCAGGCAAAAGCTATTCCCAACACAAATAGCATCCCGAAAAGGGCCAAGGCCGTACCCGGGAATTGTGCAAGCATTACAAATGCCTCGTCCCCGGATGTGGCGATCATTCCACCCACTATGGCGCCGAAAGAGATCATGCCGTGGACATAAAGACTGACGTTCATAAACGCGCCCAGACAACCAGGGGTGGAACCCAGAAAAGACGCCAGGGTATATTGTCTCCAGCGGCCTCCTTTGATAATGTTTGACATGCGTCTCATACTGGCCATATCAATAAAATCGACCAGAAGCATCATCACAAACACAAAAAAGCTGATCATTAAAGCGTGTTTAAAAATAGGAATAAGTTCCATGGGGTTGTGCTTGTCACCCTTGTTTGTTTTAATTATTTTTTGGGATTTGCTATTTGGAATTTCAATACGTCAATGAACTTTCAATAAAGCAAATCCCCTCTGGGGATAACCAAAGCCTGGTCCTTTGGTCCAGGATTTTTATTCTCGGGTCATGGCCGTTCCACACTTGGGACATTTTTGTTCATAACAGGGACTTCCAGGTTGATGGGTTGCTTGTTCACCGCAGTTGGGGCAAACGCAAAATCCACCCGGACCCGCCCCGGAAGCACCTCCCCGGCCGCAACCTTCACCGCCTTGACCTCGGCCCGAACTGCCTTGATCGCGACTGGAACCTCGCCCCTGTCCCTTTCCTGTTCCAGGTCCCTGGCCTTTGGGGCCTGTTCCATCTCCTCTTGGCATTTTATTTGCCTCCTTTTGGGTCTTAGCTTTTTTTCAATGGTTCATAACAACTGTCGAATTATCATCATTTATTTTTCTATTCAACCATTATTCATGGAGCGATTAAATTAAAAAAACTCCCCGATTCCTCGACTATTTCACCATATCCGGAGTAAGATATTTCAGTAAAAAGTTAAACGTGAAACGTGAAAAGTATATATGTCGGGTAGTATTACCTCTTAACATGCTAAATAGTGCCTGAACGAAAACTGTCTTTTCCGCCAATATCTGCGTCAGACTCAAATCTTAATCCTCGAAATACTACCAGTATTCCTGTGGTTAAAATTTTCGTCTTCCTTGATCTTAACGAAAAATCCTAGTTTTCGTTCGGGCACTAAATAGTGTCGTTTTACATTTCACGTTTCACTTTTTACGAATTCATCAAACTCATTTTATTTATTTTTTTTTGACTGTTTGATCATATAGTCATTCACCGCATCCTGAAGGGCCTCGGCAGATAAAAAGGCACAATGTTTGTCGTCTTCAGGAAAACTTCCTAATTTTTTTAGAATAGATTCTCCGGTAATATCCAAAGTCTCATCGGGGCTTTTTCCCAGGGCCAGCTCGGCCGCAAATGATCCACACACCGCACTGGATCCGCAACCATCGGTTTGAAATAATGCCTGTTTGACTCTCTCATTTTCAAATTTCAAAAACATCTGTATGGTATCACCGCATGAACCTATGATGCGCCCATATCCATCGGGGTTATCCATGGTACCCATGTACAGAGGCTTGAGCCACCTTTGAAACGCAACATCCCCATAGTCTGCTCTTGTCTGCTCAAAAACCTTGTTTTGTAAATCTCTAACAAAATTATCAAAATTTTCACTCATCAGCGCTTCCTCGTTTTTTCTCCAGATCTTTGATCCTGTCTTGAAGGGCTTGCATCTGACTAAGCAAGTCATTTGCCTGATCCTTGAGTTGTTTCAATTCTTCTTCTCTGGATAACGAGGCGGTTTTAGAGGAATCCGGTGGAATGGGTCCGGAAGCACCCATTCCAAACGCCATACAGCGGCCCATGCCTCTACCCATTCCGCGGCCCATTCCGCGGCCCATCCCCATGCCAGGGGTTATCCCAGAGGTTCCGCCGCCCATACCATAGTGATTATCCACATTGGGCGATCCTTGGGGCTTAACATCGCCTTTCCTATATCTTTCTACCGCCTCTCTGACACTCCCGGTCTGGCCCATAAACATCTCAATCCCGGCAGCGGAAAGGGTTTGTACCGCATTGGGGCCGACATTTCCGGTTATAATAGCCCCGGCCCCTTTGGAGGCCACAAACTGTGACGACTGAATACCCGCTCCTCCTCCCAGGGCGATCGCCTCATTATCAAATGCTTCAAAGCTCATGTCCTCTGTGTTTACGATGATAAAATAAGCACATCGGCCAAAGCGGGGATCAATTTGTGAATTTAAATTTGTTCCACTGGAACTTACCGCGACTTTCATATGTTATTCCTCCTTTAAGGATAAATTCTTTGCTATATGTTACGTGACGCTATTTTTCCGCCATCCCTGAATAGATATTTCCAGACAATGGGCTGCCCCAATCCTTACACCATCCGGACCCTGTCCTTCAATGATTTATATTGGAAAGCATACCTCATGAATTTCGTATGTTCTTGTTACCTCCTGTTTTCCCTTTGCGGGTTATTTCAGGAGGTTTTTCAGGGCGTCAGAAATGGCGGATTCAGAGTGAAGCCCCACAAAGCGTTGTATCTCTTTACTGTTTTTAAAGATAACCATGGTGGGGACACATTGTATTCCTAATTTCATTGCCATATCCTGGTGTTCATGAATATTCATAGAAGCAACCAATACTTTACCTTTAAACTGATGCGCAAGCTTACTGATAATCGGCTTCTGAAAGTGGCACGGTGCGCACCACGGTGCACTAAAATCTACAAGTGTAACGCCGCGTTCAATTGCTTTTTTAAACTCCACTCCGGATGGGATGTTTCTTATCCCCATTGTATTTCCTCGGTTTGTGCATTTATAATTATATGCAGCCCAATTATCATCAATAATCATGCCATGTGTAACGGCACTGTCTATATGAATATGACAGCATTGCGGTGCTATGACATAACCATCTATAATAATGATTAAAAATTGGTAGTTATGAAAAATTAAGTCTTGCGGAGGAAAGAATTCTAAACAGGTTGATCGATAAAAACGGCGTTACTTGTAATAAGAAGTAACGTTAAGTAGCGTTTTCGTAACGCTTATAAGTCTCAATGTTGCAAGTTAGTTGGTGTCCATCCATAAATGAGGATTGTTGTTCAAGATCAAGGCATGTGAAACTTTTTTTTATTTCACCGGGGCCATTACTCCATTATTCCAATTGGGGCGAAGCCCTAAGTTTCTACTCTGTGGTTGTTATCTATCAATGGAAATACTCCGGGAATTTTGACGGACATGAACCGTATTATCAGAAAAGGATCAATTCGGCTTGTCTTTTTCGAGCATGACAAATTGGCCGTCTAAAAGGTCGATGGTTTGAATACTACCCTCTATGAACCTCTTTTCCCCGAACAAATTGATAAACCAAAAGCCCTGGCCATCGGCCTCTATGCGAGCTACGTCTTTCATAATTTGGTGTTGTTCATTCCCCGAATTCATATACACGGTGCTCAAGCACATGTTTTTCTCCTAATTTGTATCTCAGTTTTCTGCCAGCAGATCATCTATGACTTTCCCTACCTCATGAATTGGCTTCCCGTGGGTAAGTTGCCGGATGTAGAGAAGAGTGTTTATTACACCCGCATTAATCGACAGACTCAATGTATAGAGATTTCGTCTTCAGGTCACGGTGCAAAATTCATCTTTTCCATCTTCCGCACATACCTTTGCCCAAACCTTTCCTCCTGCAACCTCCGGTCCTCTTTGCATTAAAACTCATTTGAGAAAACTTCCGAAGTACGGAGATAAAATCGTCATCCACACCTTCTTCATAAAACATGTAATTTTCGAAAGGATTTCGATATTGAAGGTCATAGCGCCTTCTTTTTTCCTCATTTCCCAGAATCTGATAGGCCGCATTGATCTCCTTCAGGCGTTCTTCACCCTCAGGATTGCCCCCATTTCTGTCGGGATGATATTGCATTGCCAGTTTGCGATAGACTTTCTTGATCTCTTCTGCCGATGAATCGGGGCTAAGCCCGAGAGTATTGTAATAATTCATGGTCACCAACGTTTTTAACTCCTATCAGGGCGCTTATCCACGCCTATATGTGCCTCCATCAGAGCAGGGAGGAGTCTTGCAGCGCGCTCTCCATAATCGCAGCAGATTCTGCCCGGAGCATGTTCCGATATTCTACCCATAAAGGAAGCAACGTATAATATTCTTTCCATTTCAACGCGTTACGGAAAATATCTTTACTGGTTCATAACTCAAGACGTTGTACCAGATTTTCCCATATGTTTTTGACCGCCTTACAACCTTCAGAACTTTCGTCAAATTCCACAATGGTTTTTCCCTGGACCATTGCCCGCGTGAAGGCAGGATCAAAAGGAACCCTTCCCATCACCTTTATGTTTCTTTGTTTTGCAAAGGCCTCAATAGCTTCTCCTTGATCAGGATTGAGATCAAATTTATTGATACACACCATGGCAGGAATCTTGAAAAAGGCGGCCAGCTCGGCCACACGTTCCATATCATGCCTGCCGGAAACAGTGGGCTCGGCGACAATAAGCACAGCCGTAGCCCCTCCCAGGGACGCGATGACCGGACAACCGATTCCGGGAGGGCCATCCGTTAGAAGTAAATCCATATGTCTTTCCTCGGCAAGCTTTTTGCCCTCCTGGCGGATGAGGACTACCAGTTTGCCGGAATTTTCTTCCGCAATGCCAAGCCGGGCATGGGCCATGGGACCGAAACGGGTCTCGGAAAGATACCACTCTCCGCAGGTATTCAGGGGAAAGTCGATGGCTTGCTCAGGGCAAAAATAATAGCAGACTCCACAGCCCTCACATTCAATGGAATCCACCACAAAATCGTCGCTAATGGCATCCCACCTGCACAAATCTCTGCACAGGCCGCATTGGCTGCATTTATCCTGATTAATAATTGCCGTGTGCCCGGATTCAAAATCATGATGTTCTTTGATCTCAGGGTCCACGATAAGGTGAAGGTCAGCCGCATCAACGTCCGCATCACAAAGAACCTTGTTTTTGGCCAGTGAGGCAAATGCTGCAATAATACTGGTCTTTCCTGTCCCGCCCTTACCGCTTATGATGACGATCTCTTTCATTAATATTGCTCCTTTTCACCCTGCGATTTTCTCAATATCATGATATAATTGCACAAATTTTTCTTTCCATTCGGGCATCACCTCTACGACCATATCTCCCCTTGCGTAGGTTTCTGCAATCCGTCGATCAAAGGGAATTTCCATCAAAATGGGCACGTCCTCTTTTTTAGCATATTTGGTTACCTGATCATAGCCCATGTCTGATCGGTTGATGACCAAACCGCATGGAATTCCTAAGATTTTAACAGCCCCCACAGCCAACTTCAAATCATGCAAACCGAAGGGAGTGGGTTCTGTGACCAGCAAAACAAAATCTGCGCCTTTCATGGAGGCGATCACAGGACATGAGGTCCCGGGAGGTGCATCGATAATGGTCAATATGTTAGACCGGGTATATTCCCGAACTTTTTTGATTAGAGGGGGTGACATGGCCTCGCCAACCCTCAATTTCCCATGGACAAATTCAAGCCCGTTTCTATACCCCTTCTCGATTATGCCTAATTCCCGGCCTGTTTCAGTGATAGCCTTTTCAGGGCAAACCTCTATGCACCCGCCGCAACTGTGACAGAGTTCATGGAATGGCAGGACCATATCACCGATCACGACAATGGCCTTGAACTGGCATATTTCCCCGCATTTTCCACATAGGTTACATTTCTCCATATCCACTTCGGGAACAGGGGTGTTGATCGTTTTGACCTCTTCAATGGTGGGCCGAATAAAGAGATGAGCGTTAGGTTCTTCGACATCACAGTCCAGTATCTGAACATCGGATCCAAGAGAAACAGCCAGGTTAGTGACCACAGTCGTCTTTCCTGTTCCCCCTTTTCCACTTGCTACACTGATAATCATTATTTACTCCTTAATGTATATTTAACATCAAACCAAGTTATCACATAAATCCGAGATAAACCTTTCTGTTTTAATGGTCACAAAGGTTCTCACCCAACACCAGTGTATTCGAAAGGTACTGGTTTGCCAGAGATTCCGGAGAATCCATCGGAGCACCGGTAATTACCTCAATCCCATTTTCCCTCAAAAGTTGCTGTGCCCGTTCTCCCATTCCGCCGACAATAGCGACATCAGCCCCCTGCTCATTGAGCCACCGAGGCAGCACTCCGGGTTCATGGGTAGGGGGAATACGCATCTTGGTTTCTTTTATTTTTCCGTTTTGAGTTTCTATGAATGCAAAATGTTCACAATGTCCAAAATGAGCCGAGAGTTTTCCCCCGGACACGGGAACAACAAGTACTTTTGTACCTGCCGAATCTTTTTTTATGTCTGGCAATTCATTTTTCTTTTGTGATTCAGGAACAGAGTCTGTAAGGGCCTCTGTTATTTTCACAATTTCGTCAACGATTTTATTGAACTCCCGTGTGATTAAGAGTTCTGGGTCATCAAGAAGGCTCAAATCTCCCGCATCACCCCTCCTTACAATCTCCGGTTCCATGGGCAACGTTCCTAAAAGCCTCAAGTTTTCTTTTTTTGCGGTCAGCATCCCACCTTGCGTTTTAAAAATATCTATTATTTTTCCGCAATACGGGCACTTCAGACCGCTCATGTTTTCCACTATGCCCAGGATCTCCATTTTTACCTTACGGCAGAAGTTAATGGATTTTCTGACATCCGCCAGTGAGATTTCCTGAGGGGTGGTAACAATCAAGGCCTTTGCATCCGGAATGGTCTGGGCTACGGTCAAGGGTTCATCACCCGTACCCGGGGGAGAATCAATAATCATGTAATCAAGATCCATCCACTCAATATCAGAAATAAATTGTCTGATAACGCCACCTTTCAGGGGACCCCTCCATATGGTCGCTGCATCTTTGTCTCCCATAAGGACTTCAATTGAAATGACCTCCATATTCGGAAGATATTTGACCGGATGGGCTTTCCCCTTCACACGCCCTGGCCCGACAGTTCCTTTCAGCCCCAGCATACGCGGTATACTGGGCCCATGAAGATCCACGTCCATAAGACCTACGGTGAAACCTTTCTTGGAAAGTGCAACGGCCAGGTAAGCTGCCACGCTACTTTTACCCACACCGCCTTTTCCGCTCATAACCAGAATTTTATTCTTAATATGTTGTAACCGTTCTTTAATTTCCTTTTTTTGCATATCCATCTGATCTTTATGCATTTTGGAGTCAACGGGTTGCTTTTTCTTTGGCATTTTCAGTAATTTTCTCCTTTCTGCTAACCGCCGAATAATAGACAGCCCTTTTTTTGAGTTCAGAGCGGATTTGGCCGGTTCGAATTAGTTTTCCGAGATATTTGGATACCTCATTGAGATGCATATCGAAGACATCTGCAATTTGATCCGCGGTACACGGCCGCCGCTGTAACATGGATAAGATCGTATCCTGGTTCGCCTGTACATGGCTTGCATGATTCGCTTTGAACTCCGCAATAATTTCTGCGCACGGGTGAAACAAATCGGTCAGGGACTCCATGCGTTTTTCGGAAAGGGCCGTGGCATAATCCTCGGCTGGTGGACGAATCGCCGTGTTAAGCTGAATCCGATCCGGACCTATTTCTTTTGCAAGATCGGCGATTTTCCGAACATCGGCAGGGATTGAGTTTATCCCTGCTATTAAAAAAATTTCCATCCATAGCTGTCCCTTGAATTGTTTGCAAAAGTCTTTTTGTCTTTTAATCAAACGATCAAACCGCAGTTGCGGGTGTGGACGGTTCACCCATTCGTAAGATGCCTGGTCCCAGGCACTCAGAGAACATTTCACGATGTTTGCACAATTAGCGGCATCACGGACTTCCGGAAGGTGTAGCATTGTGCCGTTGGACAGAAGCACCGCAGGAATTTTGCTGTTTGAACGGATAAACTCGAGCACTTCTCCGAAGCGGGAATGAAGGGTTGGTTCTCCGGAACCGGAAAGGGTGATGTAATCCGCCTCGCCATCTTTATTTAACCAATCTTTGAGTTCGGATAACACGATGTCTGTTGGAACATATTCTTTTCTTTCGACTGTCTTTTCAGTGGTTCTTCCTAACTGGCAAAAAATGCAATCCAGTGAGCATGTCTTGTAAGGGGTCAGATCCACACCCAATGACCGTCCGAACCGCCGCGATGGTACGGGGCCAAATAAGTAATTATATTTTTTCTCCATGATTTTTCTTATCCCCATTGTACCCCTCGGTTTGTGCATTCATATATTATGTGCAGCCCTACTCCTATCAATAATCATGCCATGTGTAACGGCACTGTCTATATGTATATGACAGCATTGCCATTCATGACATAACCTGCTATAATAATAATTAAATATAGGATATCATGAAGAATTAAGTCATGTGGGGGAAAGAATTTTAAACAGGTTGATAAATAGAAGTGGCGTTAATTATAGTGAAAGTTAACGTTCTTGTAACGTTAATGTAACGCTTAAATGCGAGTTCCGGACGTGTTATGTTTTAATATGGGTTCACGGTCAATCGGGTCATATCCACGCCGGGACTTATTCACAAGTTACCTGGGTATGAATCATGGCTGTTGGTAATATGAAAATCCATGTTCGTCTGCCCTACGTATTTAGCTTTGGGGAAAAGGTGTCAGGTGTCAGGTTTCAGGGTCGAGAAAATTGAAGAGCTGAAACCTGAACACTGACACCTTACGATTGAACTCAATAACCAAAAAGCTTGATTTACACCCAAGTTATCTTGGGATAGGTAGTAGACCGTTTAGGTATAGTAGGAAAAATGCACAAATCAAAATCGCTATAAGTGCTCCCCATCCTTCTTTTATCTTGTACCCGATAGCGATCATCGCCAATACAGAAAACATAACAAGAACCATTCGTGAAATAAACTCAAAAGAGAAAGCAGGTTCTGCCCCCATTCCCAATAGTCCCATATATTCCAAAAACATAATTTACCCCAACTCTTTTTTAAACTGTTCGGTAATATTATACTCTATTTTTTTATCCATAGCGAATGTTTTATTTTTATATGAGAATGTTCATGTGATCAGACCTCGCCATTAGAATGTCCAAATCTATATGGTTTCAGTCGGTCATCAACATGATTGAATATACAGAAATATGTGCATGCTTTAATCAAGGATGGGTAGCCCGGCTTGCTGAAAAATGGGGCGCAGGTAATAGAGGCTTTCCCGGCCGGCCGATTCCGGGGTGTCCACATACGGATAGAGCTCCAGGCTGATGTCCCCCTGATAATTCAACCGGATCATGGTTTTAAAAATATCCAGAAACTGAATAACACCGTGCCCGGTAATCAGGTGATGGTGAACCCTGGTGGCGGCAATGTCCTCTAAATGAACGTGGCCCACCCATTCAAAGAGTT
>JAFDEW010000523.1 GCA_019310125.1 Deltaproteobacteria bacterium
ACATTCTTCTTCCAGCTCCCGAAGGCTATGGACCTGGTCCTGAAAATTCAGCGGCGCATTCTTGCCCAGCGGTTTTTTAAAATAAAATCCCAGTTCCGGAATCAGTCCGGAGCGGCCCGTGAATTTCAAAACCGCCATCCAGCGTGAAAGATCCAGAATCAACGGGGTGGCCAGGATCGAGTCCCGGCCCTGAAGGTTCAAACGGATACTCATGGGCAGACCGAACATGCCCTGAAAATCGATGACGTCCCAGGCTTCTTTGGCGTCACCTCGGGGCGGGTAGTAATCGATATGAACTTTGTGACAAGGCTCTCCGTATTTTTCTCCCACAGGATATCCCAGAATATCGTCCAAAAGTTGAGTTTTATTGGCCAGTTTGCCAGCGGCCCGCTCAGGGTTCAAGAGGTTTTTTCCGTCGGCGTTTCCCAGGATATTCAGGCTGTACCATCCATCCACATGCAGACATCGGGCTTTCAGAGCCGACGCCAGAACCACTTTAAAATAAGTCTGGCCGGTTTTGCCGTCACGGCCGCATACGGGGACGTTGTGTTTAACGGCCTGTTGAACAATAACAGGAAATTCCAGATGATTTGGTGAGAAATTCACTACCGGAATTCCGGACAGAATCGATGCCAGGACATAGGCCAAATCCGGAAACTTCGAAGGATCGACTTTGGAATAGAGCTGCGACAGACTTGTAAAATTTTCAAGATCCAATTGAATGCCGGCCGGCAGAAGGTTGATTAAAACCGGAAGTGCATTGGAATGGTATTTTTTGATGTCCTGAATGTCCTGCATCAGGTGTCGGACCTGTGCTTTTAGATCCAGATCCGGGGGAGGGGCCTGGAATATGAGGATTTCGTCGAGAGTTGACTGATAGGGTTTCCAAATATTTTCAGGTACCACCCCGTGAGTTTTGATGCAATCGCTAAGTTTTGCCGGTTGGGTATCCCAACCTGCCATGTGTATGGCATGGGGCAACGCCAGGTAGGGAAAACTGTTGCGGGTGGTTAAGCTGTTTAGGAGGGTATCCGGGTCTTTTTGTAATGTCGCCACAGCAACTGCAAGGGTGGAAGCTACTGCTCCTTTGGCACCCGCTACCATTAAGAGCAGTGATCGAGATTTAAAATGACCAGAATTTGTCATAAGCAATGAGCTTGCTTTTCTGTGAAGATCCGATGCCTATTATATTTTGCCCTGAAAAACCTGGTCTTTTGGGCCAGGTCAAAAATAGATGGCTCTGCCTTGGAGTTTTGTGTCTAAAATCACAAATTCCAAGCACCAAATTACAAATAAATCACAAATTTCAAATCACAAATTCAAAACCGGTTCAACGAGCAGCGCAGGTGCTTGCGCCGCGTGAGCGATTGTTTTTTTGTTTGGGATTTGGCCAGGATTCTTTACTACAATGCTATTTTTAACACATCCATCATTTTGTCAACAAAATGAAAATCGATTTCCTTTCTAACCTTTTCGGATATGTCTTCGAGATCATTTTCGTTCTGCTTTGGCAGAATCAGGGTTTTAATGCCTGCATGATGGGCAGCCAGAACTTTTTCCTTTATCCCGCCAACCGGCAGTACCTGGCCCCTCAGGGTTATCTCACCGGTCATGGCAAGATCCTTTTGGATGGTTTTTTTGGTTAGCAGGGATACCAGGGCGGTGAGCATGGTAACGCCGGCGGAAGGCCCATCCTTGGGTATGGCGCCTGCAGGGATGTGCACGTGAATATCACTGGTTTCAAAAAAATCTTCATCAATCTTCAGGGATGCCGCATTGGTCCGAATAAAGCTTAATGCTGCGGTTGCGGATTCTTTCATCACATCCCCGAGCTGGCCGGTTAAGGTCAGCACTTTTTTTCCTTTCATGGCGGTGGCTTCAATAAAAAGAAGCTCCCCTCCGGTGGGTGTCCAGGCCAGTCCCAGAGCCACACCGGGTGTTGAAATTCTTGATTTCACGTCGGAGATCAGGCGAATCGGGCCCAGATACTTGGAAATATCATCCACCCCGATTTTAGCGGACACGGCTTCGCCT
>JAFDEW010000234.1 GCA_019310125.1 Deltaproteobacteria bacterium
AGTGCAAAAATTCAAACAAAACTCCGACACGTTCCATCTTCCGACCCGCATGGGTATGCACTCCGGATACATATCGCTGAGCAACATAGGGGCTATCAATCATTATGAGTATCGTCCTGTGGGCGACATCGTCAATACGGCATCAAGAATTGAGCATCTGAATAAACACCTCGGTACACGGATATTGGTATCCCAAGAAGTGCTTCAAGATATTGACGGCTTTCTGACGAGAAAGCTCGGGGAATTTATTCTTTTTGGAAAATCAAAACCGGTTATCGTATATGAATTAATGTCCCGGATAGAAGAATCCAGCGAGCAACAAAGAGACCTTTGTACAATTTTCGCGCAAGGGTTAAATGCGTATCATAAACAATCCTGGCAAGAAGCGATCAAGGCGTTTGATGAATCCATAAAAATCCATAAAAAAGATGGACCTTCGACCTATTATTTACAGTTGTGTGAGAAGTACAACGCGAATCCGCCTGGCGAAATATGGGATGGATTGATTCACCTCAAAAACAAATAAAAGGAGGAACGGCACGCCATGATACTAAAAAAATCCCGTCTCTTACTTCCGGCACTACTTATTAGCTTACTTGCAGGGGTTATATCATCCACCTCCTGGGCTTCGGAACCCTCCGAGGAATGGGTGGGTAAAATTGTATCGGTGCAGGGCAGCGTTCAGGTTCGAAGAATAGATACAACACACTGGGAACCTGTGCATTTGAACGATACCTGTTGTATTGGTGATATGATTCGGGTCCGGGAACATAGCCGGGCAGCCGTTGTTCTGTGTAACGGCGCCACCCTCCGTCTGGATCAGAACAGCGCGATCACCTTTTCATCTTTGGAGAAAAAACAGACCCTTTTAATCCGGCTCCTTAAGGGTGCGGCACATTTTTTCAGCCGTATTCCCCGAAGCTTAAAAATAGCCACACCGTTTGTTAACGGCGGCGTGGAAGGCACGGAATTTTATGTCAAGGTGGATCACGATCAAACCTTTCTGTCTATATTTGAAGGAAAAGTATTGGCCGAAAACGAGGCTGGAGGCCTTATTCTTTCCAGTGGTCAATCGGCGGTGGCCGGGAAAGGAAAAGCACCGGAATACCGTGTGGTGGTAAATCCCCGGGATGCGGTGCGATGGGCATTGTACTATCCCCCCGTGATCTATGCTCCCCCTGAACAAGCCCCGGTTCAAGAAGATACCGGAAACCCGCGCTTTTTGGCGCATCGGGCGTCATGGCTGCTTTCCGTGGGCCGCGTTGATCAAGCAAAAACCCATATCGAGCAGGTGCTGAAACTGGACCCGAAGTACAGCCATGCCATTGCGCTCCAATCCATCATCGCCGTGGTGCAAAACGAGAAAGAAAAAGCACTTAATCTCGCAGAGGAAGCGGTTAAGATAGATCCAAAATCCGCTACGGCAAGGATCGCGCTTTCATACGCACAACAGACCGGTTTTGACCTAAACGGCGCACGAGCAAGTCTCGAAGAGGCGGTTGAGCTGGAGCCTGAAAATGCTCTGGCGTGGGCCAGGCTGGCGGAACTCCGGTCGTCATTCGGAGATCTGGACAAAGCCCTTGATGCGGCACAAAAGGCGGCCGCCTTGAATCCAACCCTGTCCAGGACGCAGACCGTTCTGGGATTTGCCTATCTGACACAAATTGAAACAAAAGAATCTAAAAAAGCTTTTGAAAAAGCCATTGAATTGGATCAGGCGGATTCCCTTCCGAGACTGGGTCTGGGCCTTGCCAAAATTCGGGAGGGAGATTTAAAAGATGGCGGAAGGGAGATTGAGATTGCCGCGAGTCTTGACCCAAATAACTCCCTTATCCGCAGCTACCTGGGTAAAGTTTACTATGAAGAGAAACGCACGAAGCTGGATGGGCGCGAGTATGCTGTTGCTAAGGAGCTCGATCCTCAAGATCCTACACCCTGGTTTTACGATGCGATCCGAAAACAAACCGTGAACCGACCGGTCGAGGCCCTGCAGGACCTGCAAAAGGCCATTGAACTCAACGAAAACCGTGCTGTTTACCGTTCCAAGCTGCTGCTTGACTCGGACCTGGCAGCCCGAAGCGCCAGCCTTGCTCGAATTTACAGCGATCTGGGCTTTGAGCAGCTGGCCCTGGTGGAAGGCTGGAAATCGGTCAATACCGATCCGGGCAACTATTCCGCCCACAGATTCTTAGCTGATTCCTATGCTGCGTTACCTCGGCACGAAATTGCCAGGATTAGTGAACTGCTCCGGTCTCAGCTTTTGCAGCCCATTAACATCACACCGGTTCAACCTCAATTGGCCGAGAGCAATCTGAAAATACTGGAAGGCGCCGGGCCGTCGGCTCCTTCCTTTAATGAGTTTAATCCGCTCTTTCAGAGAAACCGGATGGCCTTGCAAGCCGACGGTGTTGTGGGCGGAAATGATACCCTGGGCGGTGATCTTGTCTTCTCCGGAATATATGACAAGGTATCATTCAGCGCCGGTCAGTTTCATTACGAAACCGACGGATTCCGTGAAAATAATGACCAGGAACTGGATATTCACAATGTGTTCGCCCAGGCGAGCCTGTCAACCAAAACGAGCATTCAGGCGGAATATCGATACAAAGACAGAGAATTTGGTGACCTGCCGCTCAGGTTTGATCCCGCTAATTATACCAACAACATAAGACAGGATGAACAAATAGAGTCTGTGCGTATAGGCTTTCATCATGTCTTTACTCCCTGTTCAGAGATCATCGGTAATGTGAATTACGCAGATTTAGAGGGCAGAGCAAAGTTTGATTTGGACTTTATAACAATGTTTCCGATGCCACCACCATTTACCCCTTTTCCAGTTGATAGTAATCTGAGTTCGGACACTACGGTAGATGAGGATGGCTATTTGGCTGAAGTCCAGCATCTGCTTCAATCGAAATTATTTCAACTGACCAGCGGTATCGGATATTACAACGCGGACCGCAAAATCGAGATGACCAACACGATTACTTTTGGTCCTCCTTTTTCTTCAACAACACCCCAAATAGAAACCGAAGATAACGATATTCGTCATACCAATCTTTATATGTATTCGTTGATCAATTATCCCAAAAGCGTTGCCTGGACGATTGGGGGAAGTGCCGACTTTTTAGATGGTGCAATTGAGGACAGTGACCAGGTCAACCCAAAATTCGGGCTGACCTGGAACCCGTTTCCTGATACTACCCTACGCGCCGCTGTTTTCAGGACCTTGCAAAGAACACTCATTTCAAGCCAAACCTTAGAGCCCACCCAGGTAGCCGGCTTCAATCAGTTCTTTGAAGATGGTGAGGGAACAGAGTCATGGCGTTATGGCATGGCTTTCGATCAGAAATTCACTGCGACTGTCTATAGCGGCGTTGAATTCTCCAGACGAGATATGGACGTGCCATTTTTTGATCGTTACTTACAAGTTCAAGAAGTTGACTGGGAAGAAAACCTGGCTCGCGTCTACCTCTATTGGACTCCCCATAAGCTTTTAGCGATCAGTGGAGAATATGGGTATGAACGATTGAAAAGGGATTCTGAACATGTCGGTACAGAAGAATTAACAAAAGTCAAGACTCACCGGATTTCACTCGGGACTAAGTTTTTCCACCCTTCAGGTTTTGGAGCAGGGCTGAAAGCAACCTATCTTGATCAGGAAGGTGATTTTGGGAATCCTAAAGACGGGACTCTCGTTCCCGGCAGCGATGATTTTTGGGTCGTGGATGCCGCTATTTCTTATCGCTTACCCAAACGGTGGGGCCTTATAACATTAGAAGCCAGGAATCTGTTTGACGAAGATTTTAAGTTTCAGGACACGGACCCTGCAAACCCAATCATATATCCGGAACGTTTGATTCTTACTAAATTTACATTTTCCTTCTAACTCGATTTCATAATTATTTGAGAAATCAAGATATAAAAAAGGGGGTGAACAATGGTTCAAAAATGAATGCATTAATTATGTCTAGTACAAAATAAGAGCTGTTATGATCATGAACCTAATTCAAAAAAAGGAGATAAACAATGTCAAACAAATTAAAAATTGAACTAGATCCAAACAAGGGTGTGAAAATTAAGTTGACGGGTCCCGGTGGAGATTTAGATCCAATAACATTCCAACCTGGAGAGGAGATAACCAGAGTAGAGCCCGCAATGATTTATTGGACCGGAACTTCTTCATGTGTAAATTTTGTGATTTTTGGCCAACATTACCAGGTCTGAACATAGTAATTACAGAGGGTAGTTTACCCTCATCGACAGAAAGACCTTGGTTCATGATGAAAAGGGGCACATCCATTACATCATAATTTTCTCAATGCTTACTTGTATAATCCATAATGTACAGTTCTCCGTTTGACCTTTGCCAAGGGTCAAACGGAAACTTGCCGCTATTTTTTTTTATCTCCAATGGATAAGAAACCAGGCCGATACCGATAGTTATGTTGATGCTCTTCGCAAGGCATCCTACCTTTTATTAATGCCAAGTCTCTTCATTCTTGAATCAAACGTTGATCTGTTAAGTTTGGCATCCTGAGCGGCGCGCGTGATATTCCATTTATTTTTATTAAGGAGATAAAGAACATAATCTTTTTCTAGATCTTCCCAGGAATATCCGGTAAATGGGGATTCAGGGGATTCAAAGGATGCCGGAGAAAGATTATTGGCTGAAACCATGGGGTCTTCAGGAAAAGGAAATGTGTTATCCGAATTCCTTTGGTAAAGCT
>JAFDEW010000235.1 GCA_019310125.1 Deltaproteobacteria bacterium
ATGGGGAGTGTAACAGTAAATACAGTGATAAGGACATCCGCGAGAGGTCAGCATGACGGCTTCATTCATACAAGAATAGTCAAAAATATCATTCAGATACGGAGAAGGATAATGATCCAAGTCCGTAAAGCCTTCAATCTGTGGAGTATCAAAGACAGCGCCCTGGTCGTCCTTGTAACTTACGCCGGCAAGATCCGAAAACGGCGTCCGGTTTTTGATGGCCCGGGCGACCCTTAACAAGGTTTCTTCGCCCGAAGATCGACAGATATAATCAATATCCTCAAGCTCGTTAAAGGCGGAAGAGGGCATGAAGGTCGCCTGTGGCCCCCCGATGGCCACCCGAATATTATTGTCCATAGACTTTATAAGGTTGGCAAAGCCTTTGACATAAAGCATGGTTCTCTGGTAAGCCGTCAACCCAATCAGAGCCGGTTGAAAGCCGGCGATAAGCTCATGAAAACCGGAACGTGACAAAGACGTATCCTGCCCTACAATCAGAATTTTGGCCTTAAATACCTTTGATTCAAGAAAGGCGGCAATATAGCCCAAGGAAATCGGCGTCATTGTCGGCGCAAAGGGATTAATTTCAATCAGTAGAATGTTCATAATGTAACAGGTTTATTTTTTTTAATCATACAAGGTGCACTTGCTAACATGATCACGATCAAACGTCAACGATTGACTAATTTGTGTGATCAAGATATCCTAACCCGGACAAGCCTGTTTAATAATTTAACTTCCAGCGCCATTTAACGAATACATACTGGATACCGGATACTGGATTCTCGATACTGGATAAAATAAGGATTACTTCACGTGTTACAGGCCAGCATCCAGAAACCAGCATCAAGCATCTTTTCCACAGAAGTAAAACATGAAATAATAAAAAAAAATTGCCACAAAAAGCATAAAATTAACAACTAAGGAACTAAATAGCAGACCACGAATTGAGGGCGGCAAGTTTTGAATATGGAAAAACTATTCAGAGGAATGATAACTTGTGTTCTAATCTTAATACCGGTTCTGGTTTTGATTTCCATCATTCAATACATCCCAAATGTAACTGATGTTAACATTCTGAATTTAATTTCTAAATTTACTTCATATGCCCTTTTGATTTTATCAATATTAAGCATTGGCTTTCATATGGCACTAACCCGGCATCCCCACTACGAGGTATGGGTGGTTTGTGCATTGGGTATGGTTCTATCCGTTTTAGGGATCAAGGGAAATGTTAACGGAATGGTCCTTTTTTTATTATTTGTCACAGGGGTGGTGGGCGTTTCCATTTTTTTGTGGTTTGGTTATGAAAGACTTGAAGAATTGTCAAATAAAAAAGGTTGGGTGTTTCTTAAACATATTTCAAGAATAATATCTTTAAGTTGGATATTGTCATATTCTCTGATTGGTTTGGCGCTAATCGGATGTTGTCTGTATTGCGGCTATAATATGTTTTTAATGTTTAACGCCGGTGATTATAGTCTTTCTTTGTTGGCGGCGGTTCTTAGCATATTATTGGCCCTTTTTGGTGTTGTGCTGATAAAAAATGGGATTCGCAGTATGTTGAACTTTACGAGACGTCAATAAACCCAACGCTTCTAAAATGTTATCTCTATTAAACATGACGGTTTCGTAAAAAGTCCAACTTCTGCGTTGTGCTGCATTTCGCAATCATTCAACGTACGAAAAGTACGCCTCATGATTACAAAATTTGCACGCCTTGAATTTGAACTTTATTACTCGTATGGACAAAGCGTTGCGAAACCATAACATAACCTGGGGCAAAAAAATGGGTGAATATAACTACGTAGTCACCTGCAGCTTTCCCTTTTTTATTGTCATTTGGAGAAATTCATAATGCCCGGAAAACCGACCTATGAAGAACTAGAACGAAGGAATAAGGAGTTAGAGAAAGAAGTAGTTAATTGCAAACGCACAGAACAAGCGTTGCGGGAGAGCGAGAAGCGTTTTAAAAATGTTACAAATAGCATTGAAGAGCTACTTGTATTCGTGGATCAGAATTTCAAAATACAGCTGATAAATTCTACATTGGCCCAAGCATGGAACATTTCTCTTGATGATTATGCGGGGAAATACTGCTATGAGCTTTTCTACGGACGCAATGACATCTGTGAAGGTTGTCCGGCAATACAGGTTTTAAATGAGGGAAAAGTGACCCGCGGCGCCCTTCGATACCGGCCGGATGGTCGTATTTATGACAGAACAGCTTATCCTTTAATTGAGAATAACGGCGACATCACTGGCGTTATCGTGGTCGGTTGTGATATTACCGAGCAGAAGCAGGCCGAAGAAAAGCTGCGAAAGAGTGAAGAAAAATACCGAAGCCTTCTTGAAACCACATCGCAAGGATACTGGATGGTAAATTCTGAACTCAAAAATATCGAAGTTAACCCGTCCATTTACAAAATGCTCGGATACGGTCCCGATGAGATGCTTGGCAAGAGCCCCTTTGATTTTGTAGATGATGAAAATCGAAAGATTTTTATTGATCAACTCTCAAAAATACCCCACACTACCCATCGCAGTTATGAAATTACCCTGAAAAAAAAGAACGGTCAAGATGTGAACACATTTATTAATGCCACAACAATTCGGGATGAATCGGGTGAGGTACAGGGCGCCTTTGCATTACTTACGGATATCACCGATATAAAGCAGACAGAGCAAAGACTGAAACAAAGAGAAAAGGAATTAGAAATAAAAAACATTCGTCTTAAAGAAATGAACTCGGCATTAAAGATTTTGCTGGAAAAAAGAGATGAAGATAAGAAGGAGCTTGAAGAGAAAGTAATGACCAATATTAAAGAATTGGTTCTTCCATATATTTTAAAACTAAAAAACACAGGACTTGATCAGAGGCAGGAGATCTATGCAGATATCATTCAGTCCCATATAGAAGAGATTGTATCACCATTTGCACAAAAACTGTCCCACAAGTATCTGAATTTTACACCCACCGAGCTTAAAGTTGCGTATCTCGTCAAGCAGGGTCTGCGCACAAAAGAGATAGCTAAGCTATTGGGCTCTTCTCCTGAAACTATCACCCGTCACAGGAAGAGTATGAGAAAGAAGCTAAAATTAACGGACAAGAAGTCAAATCTGAGAACCCACCTTTTATCTCTCACTAATGGTTATATTGAATAACCATTAAGTGCCCTATAAATTACAATTGACCTGTCTGCTAACATAAAGCTATTATAGCGGCTGATATGGTTGTCACTGATGAAGCAAGTGATGGGCACTATCTATGGGTAGTTAGAAATGAATATAGTGTGATGGCTTTGAGTATGTTGATGCATTCAAAGAAGATATTAAAAAAAGCCGGCCTCGGTTCCACCCCCAAAGCTTTTCTTAATATTGTGGGCCGAAATATGATGCAAAATGAACTGTTGCGTTCATTTCTGGAACAGGAAACAGGTCTGAAGGGCGTATGTTTTCCAAATCTGGAATCAATAATACCAATTGATGCAAATAACTCATCGATCCCGCAAGTGTTCATTTTCGACTGTAAAAATATTAATATGAAATATCTTTGGACCAACATCCATGAGTGGAATTGTTCACACGGTTTCCAGCGTTTTTTTATGTTGGGTAATGCTATAGCCGATTCGGCATTTGAAAAAAAAGCCATGGATAGCGGTATACAGGGAATCTTTTATAATAACGACCCCCTGCCGTTAATCGCCAAAGGCATTTGTACGGTTTTGCAGGGAGATTTATGGTATTCCAGAAAAGCGATGACCAAATGCCTTATGGAAGCAAAATCTTTGGCGGATTCGTCAACACATCCGGCCTTGTCCCGTTTGACATTCAAAGAAAGAGAAATACTTGCCTGTATCGCTTCCGGATACACCAGCAAGGCCATTGCGAATGAGTTTTGCATCAGTTTGCATACCGTCAAAACCCATATTTATAATCTTTACAGAAAGATAAATGTTAACAACCGGCTTCAGGCTTCGTTGTGGGCCACCAAATTCCTTTAACCTAAATTAAACTATTTTTTACTCGATCTGCACCGATCGCTTGCGCATGACTGAGACGTTAAGTTTAGGTCTCGGGGCCTTCTCAGCACTGACTTACCTATTATGTTTTTCAATAAGGGCAAATTTATTTCACAGGATTTGGCCCTTTATTTTTTGTGGATTTTAAGATAGATGTAATCAGCTCGAATTAATTTCAAGATGTTCTATTGGTAAGATAATACCCACCGGGAAACCCTTGCGTAAACAAAACCGATATAAAATAACAGAATTCATATCTCACCGATAGTAGAGATATTAAAATGTCATCGAATCATCAAAATTGTTCTTAAAATAAATATATTATAATCGTTTTCGGTTTTGTTTACGCTCAATTAGGGAGAAACTTTGTTTCTGATGATCACTAAAGATCTTGATGACAAGCTGATAAACGTGTTTAAAGATTGCCCGTATAAAGGTAAACGAAAAGACTGTACCTTCCCTGAGATGCGAGAGATGGAAATAGATGATAGGCCGGATTTCTTAGACAAAATGGATGAAGACGAGAAAATTATGAGGTGGCAAAAGCATTTGGTGTGCCTTATGAACGCTTTGGCCAAGTGAGAAATATATAAATATAACCCTCCTTATTTTTAGCAAAACAATAAGGATTGGAGAAAGATTCACATTGTATGAAATGAACGCAATCATTATCAGCGATTTACATATAGGATCTCGCCATTTTTTATATGACGACTTCGAGCGTTTTATCGGGAATGTTTCTGAAGATCATGAACTTATCTTAAATGGGGATATTATCGACGATCCTTATGAGAAGTTAAAGCCACCGCATCAGCGGATCCTTGACCTTATTGAGCAGAGGTCTTACCGTCAAAAGGTCGTTTGGGTACGAGGGAACCATGATAATGGATATGTGCCAAAAGGCTTTGAGAACGTCAACTTTACGCGTTTTTACAATTTAGGGCATAGACTATTAATTGCCCATGGGGACGATTTCGACGAGATTATGCCCAAAAACCAAGTTTTCATGAAGGCGTTTAAACTGATGCATAATTTGAGGATGAAATTGGGCGCAAGACCCGTGCATGTGGCCCAATATGCCAAGAAATGGGAGCTTTTTTACAAGTTTCTCCGTAAAAATGTAATGATAAATGCGGTCAATTGTGCTATGGAAAATGGATATGAAGCGGTCACCTGTGGCCATACTCACTACCCGGAGGATATAGTTCTCAATGGTATTAGGTACATTAACACAGGGGCTTGGACCGAATGTCCGGTATTTTACCTTCAGGTAACCGGTGATGAATTGTATCTGAGGACCATAGACGAATCTTCTTATAAATATGCCTTCCAAAGCCCCTCAACTCTAAACATGTAATGAAAGACTTTGCCTTTCACCTTGAAAAATTGACGGCTAAATCGGATTTTTTACGAGTTCGTCAATAATTGAACCCAAAAATTTTTACGATTTTGCTTGGGTGTAAATCTTCAGACAGTTTGCCTGCTCTGTAATGCCCTGAACGTTTTTGTTTTTGTCGATTTTCAGTGAAGAATTCATCCTTTGTTCTCAATTTGCTTGTATAATCCTCCCAATAATGCCATCGTTATGCATCACCATATATTGTATTATATTTTTCTTGACATACAAGATACAATTTCCTAATAGTCTTTATAAAGAATTTTTTATGCTTTCCAAAGAATGGATTTTTTGACCCTAAGAGGCCGACAAAAAGGAGGGTTTCAAAAATGTCTACCCGCCAAGAAAGCCGCCAATACACCAGAGCTAAGATCACCTGGCCGATTACTATACGGCTCCCGGAAGGTCCAGTAGAAGGAGAAACAGTTGATCTCAGTATAAATGGCGCCTATATCTACAGTGAGCAGAGACCGAAGCTCGGCAACATCCTCAGTGAGCAGATACCGAACCCCGGAGAAATTCTTGCAATAACCATGAAGCCACCAAAGCGCTCGCCTTTTGAAATTGATGCAAAATTACTCTGGATAAGCGATGAGAGGATAACATCCGTTGATATGGGCACCTGCTTCACAAATATTTCTGATGAAGATCGCCTGTTTCTTTCCGCGGTGATTTCAGGCTAATTCAAATCAGGTGATATCTGTATATCAATTGTTGTTGTGAAAGAAGAAGATACGGGTGAGCGATTTCTTTTTCCATTTCGATAAGCATCTTGAATTGTAAAGAATATTTGATGTTAAGCACGAAACTTTGACCAACTAATTCAAAACAACATCCAT
>JAFDEW010000027.1 GCA_019310125.1 Deltaproteobacteria bacterium
GCAGGATAGCAGAATTGGACGGCTGAATAGCCGCCCGTAAGGGCGAGGGGCATGGACGCCCCGAGTCAAATCAAGGAATTACGCGGAGGCGTACAAGTGGTACGCCGCACAAGTGATTCCGCAGATTGACGCAGAGATTGCGGAAAAGGGCCATTTCTGGATGGAAACTAGGTGGGAGGTCATCTTGAAAGTAGCCCTGACAATCGCGGGTTCGGATTCTTCAGGCGGCGCCGGAATCCAGGCCGATTTAAAAACATTCCAGGCCCATGGCGTTTTCGGCATGAGCGCCGTTACCGCGGTGACCGTCCAGAATACTCAAAAAGTGTATGACATTCAGGAGATGGCGCCCGGGATCGTACATGATCAAATTACGTGTCTGTTTGATGATATAAAAATCGACGTGGTAAAAATAGGAATGGTATCCAGCATTGAATTGATTAAGGCCATCGCCACAGCCCTAAAGGCCGTTGATCTGCCTCCTGTGGTGCTCGATCCGGTGATGATTTCCAAAAGCGGATACCGTTTGCTGAATCAAGATGCCCAGGACGCCCTGGTGGATTATCTTTTTCCGCTGTCTGCGGTCATCACCCCCAATATTTATGAAGCCGAAGCGCTCATCGGCAAAAAAATAAACACCATAGATGATATGAAAAGCGCTGCCGGTGATATCTTAAAGCTCAATGCAAAAAAAGTGGTGGTAAAGGGAGGTCACCTCAGAGAAGCCCGTGCCACGGACATCCTCTATGATGGAAAGGAATATAAAGAACTACAGGGTCATTGGGTAAAAACCAAAAATACCCATGGTACGGGCTGCACGTTTTCTTCGGCTATTGCGGCCAATATTGCACTGGGAAAAACGTTCTTTGACGCCGTGACACTTGCCAAGAAATATATTACCGGCGCCCTAGAACATTCTCTATCCATTGGCAAGGGCTATGGCCCCACCCATCATTTTTTTGAGTTATATGCCAAAGCAGGGTTAGAGTAGATCCTAACGTTGCATAAACAACACAGCAAAAAAGGTGTCTTCATTGGATGGCACCAACAGTTGGGTCTTATGATGGTTAATTCAATCAACGCAAAGCCTTTGTCTGAGCCGTTTAACGTATAATCTGATGTGTTGTTTATGCAACGATAGGGTAGTGACAGAGAACAACTCAAGAACCAATACCGAACTTTTCTTTTAATTTTTTGTTGACCAGCGGCGGTACCATACTGGTGATGTCACCGCCGAACTGTGCCGCTTCCTTGATTATTGATGAACTGGTAAAGATCCATCGCAAACTGGTCATCAGGAAAACGGTCTGAACCTCTCTTTTTAACTTGCGGTTCATCAGCGCAAGCTGAAACTCATATTCAAAATCGGATACCGCACGCATCCCACGCAAAATGGCGATACAGTTCCGGCTGACCGCATAATCCACAAGAAGACCGTTAAACGCCTCCACGGTAATATCCGGATAGTTTTCAAAGCTCGATTCAAGCATTTCCAACCGTTCTTCAATGGTAAAAAGACACTTTTTAATCGGATTATCCAATATGGCCACAATGATTTTATCAAAAAGTTTGAGCCCCCGTTCGGCGATATCTACATGACCGTTTGTGACAGGATCGAAGGATCCAGGATATACGGCAATTTTTTCCATCTAGTATTCGTCCTTTTTGAAAATATTCAAAATTTCTATTGGGTCAAGACCGGTGGTTCGGCAATCGAATCGGGCTTCATATCATATAAGTTAAGAATGAAACAAGTGTTTTTCCGTATTTTCTCCGGTCGGCAATTTCAAACATGGAAACAGGGTCCGGGATCGGCTCCAGAGGGGAGTGTTCAACCACAATGCGGGCTCCTTTTTTTAAAGATCCGGTCTGTTCAAGGTTCAACAATGCCGGTTTTACCATGCCCCGATTATAAGGAGGATCCATAAACACAAGATCAAAGGCCGTGCCTGCCAATTTTAAACAATTTAAGTTCTCTTTTATGTCCCATTTAATAATACGCGCCTGTTTATCAAAAAAACACGATGTAATGTTCCGCTGTATTACAGATAGGGCTTCCGGGTTATTGTCCACAAATACTGCGGATTCAGCTCCCCGGCTCAACGCCTCCATACCCATGGCGCCGGTCCCGGCAAATAGATCAAGAACCACTGCATTAAGCACTCCATGGGAAAGAATATTAAAGATGGATTCGCGCAATCGATCAGCGGTCGGTCTTATGGTCAATCCCCGAACCGAATGCAGCTTTTTACCTTTGTATCTGCCGCTGATAATCCTCAATCCCATACCTTTTCAAGAATAATTAAGCACGACGCAACGCATCCCTAAGGAACCTTCAGGGTGTAAATCAAGACTGTTGTTTGCTAAGATTGCCATGGTTATTTGGTTTCAGGTTTCAGGTTTCAGTATGCATTTAGCCCTGATGAAGGATTCAACATTTACGCCATTCACTGCCATTCCCTCAGCTAATTTTCAGCAGCGTTATCGCTCTGGGACTTTCCTCTCCAATGTTTTCTACAAATCATTCAACATACAAATTTTTATAGACCTCAAAATCCCCTACGTCCATAAAATTGCTATGGGTCACCTCATTTCTTCCTTAACCCTGACACCTGACACCTGACACCTGACACCTGACACCTGACACCTGACACCTGACACCTGACACCTAAAAAAAGCTTTGGAGCCACGCTTTGTCAATAGACAAGGATCAGCGTTTACCAACAGCCTTGATTTACACCCAAACCTTCAGACTCTTGAGTCTCTTATCCAGATAAGTCCGTTCAACCCCGATTGCTTTCGCCGTGTCGTTGATATTGTTGTTATGTTGCAAAAGTTTTCTTTTTATAAATTCCCTTTCAAAAGTTTTTTTGGCGTCCTTTAAACAAAGGTTTAAAAAAAGCTCTGATTCAACCGGCGCCATCCCTCCCGCAGGACCCGGGTTATACGGTGCGGGCAAATCGAATTCGTCAATAACATCCTTTTCCACCATGATATCCAGCCGTTCAACAAGATTCTTCAACTCCCTGACATTTCCCGGCCAGGAATAATTGCATAACATATCAATGGCTTTTCGGTTCATTGTCTTTTTTTCATTTCGATCCTGTTTCGCACATTCGGCAAAAAATGTTTCAACCAGAAGCGGAATATCTTCACGGCGATTCCTTAAACACGGGACCTCTATGGGGATCACATTCAGCCGGTAGTAAATATCTTCTCTGAAATTTCCCTTTTCGATCTCCGTTTCAAGATCTTTATTACTGGATGCAATGACCCGGACATTTACCTTCAAGGTTCTGGTTCCACCGACTCTCTGGAACTGCTTTTCCTGCAATACTCGGAGGATCTTTGACTGGGTTTTTAGGCTCATATCACCGATTTCATCCAGAAAAATAGTTCCGTGGTTGGCCAGTTCAAATTTTCCGATCTTTTTCGTTGTGGCATCCGTAAGGGCGCCCTTTTCCTGGCCGAACAACTCGCTTTCGATGAGTTCTTCCGGGATCGCGGCGCAATGGACGGTAACCAGCGGATAATCTGCACGGGAACTCAGTTGATGTATGGTTCGAGCAACCAATTCCTTTCCCGTCCCGTTTTCTCCGGTAATCAGTATCCACGCATCTGTGGGAGCGGCAATAGCGATCTGTTTTTTCAGTTCCGCAATGGGAGGGCTGTTTCCGGTTATGGAGTGTTTTTCCAACGTCTTTTTGCGAAGATATTTATTTTCTTCTTCCAATCTTCTGAAATTTAGCGCATTATTAATTGCCACAATAATTTTATCAATGGAAAGCGGTTTTTCGATTAAGTCGAAAGCCCCAAGTTTTGTGGCCTTAACCGCGGTTTCTATTGTCCCGTGTCCGGAAATAATGATGACCTGAATATATGGATTGTCCTTTTTTATTTCCTTTAAGGTTTCAATACCGTCAATACCCGGCATCCAAATATCGAGCAAAACTAGATCCGGGAACTCGGTATCTACGATTTTCAACGCTTCATATCCATTGGCCGCGGTTAAAACCTCAAAGCCTTCATCTGAAAGCAGACCGCTTAACGACTGGAGTATGGAAGGTTCATCATCAACAATCAAAATAGAAGGAAACATATGCTGTAACTCCTTATTGTATACTTAGGTTGCTTTACTCTGTACCACAAGATTTCCGAAAAAGCGTGACATAAAGGTTGCCTTATACCTGAAATTCGATAATAAATTTTGCACCCTTGGGATGGTTGTCCTGCACGCGTATCATGCCGTTGTGATCAGAAACAATAGCGCTTACAATGGTAAGTCCTAACCCCATGCCTGCCTTTTTTGTTGAAAAATAAGGTTCAAAAAGATGCGTCTTGTCCTCATCTGAAATACCCGGTCCATTGTCTGAAACTTCCAGGCGCACGATCTTTAAAATCGGATCATGGAATAACGTAATCAAAATATCGCCGTCATTCTTTATGGATGCGATGGCGTTGTTCACAAGATTGATCATGGCCTGCTTGATCTGCTGACGATCGAGGTTAAGAAGGGGAATATCGTCTATCTTATTGAATTCAAAATTAATGTTTTTGTGGCCCTCTTTATAGAGCGCCAGGGTTTCTTCAATGATCGGCGGCAAATCACAGGGCTTTGGATTTGCGGTGGGAAATTTTGCAAAGGATGAAAATTCATCCACAAGATTTCGAATCAGTTCCACATGATCAATAATTGTCCGTGTGCACTCATCAAAAACCGGCTGGTTGATCTGCTCTGAATATTTTCGCTTCAGACGCTGGGCGGAAAGGGATATGGGGGTTAACGGATTTTTTACTTCATGGGCGATCCGGCGAGCCACTTCGCGCCAGGCAACCATACGCTGGGCCTTTTCAAGTTCCGTGAGATCATCAAACACCATTACAACCCCCATGTGCTGCCCGGAGTCGTCTTCAAGGGCGGCGACATGCATCAAAAAGCTCAAAGGACTTCCACTGACGGTCAGTTTTAAGGGCAACTCCACGGAACGGTTTCTTGAGGTTTTAAGATTCTCCATGACCTCTTCGGCAAGATTCAGAAGCGGTTTATCCAAAAGTTTTTTATAACTCTTGTTGATGATTTCATCCGATTTGAGGTCCAACATTTTTTCAGCCGACTTGTTTATGGTGGTAATGAATCCTCCCGCGTCAAGGGTAATTACACCGGTAGAGACATTTTCAAGAACGATTTCCATATATTGCCGTCTTTTTTCAATCTCGACATTCTGTTCTCGAAGCAGACGGGCGGAAAGCTCCAGTTGATCCCTGCCGATCCGTAAATCTCTGGTCATTTTATTAAATGAATTCACCAGGCTGCCGATTTCATCGTCGGCCACCCGGCCGATACTGAAACTCAAATCTCCTTCCGCAACTCTGTGGGTTCCTTCAGCCAGTTCCATAATGGGTATGGTGATGGTTTTCGCCAGGTAAAAGCCAAACCAGACCGCACAAAATACAACCAGAAGTCCTACGATGGACAGGGTGATATAGTAAGTCACCTGAATCGGTTTCTTGAGAAGTTTGATCTGCTGGTATTCTTCAAACCCTCTTGAAATGGACGTCATATTTTCGGAAAGGTCCGGCGGCATCAGTCGGGTTAACACAACAAACGCCTCTGCATTGGCACGCTTTGCTCCAAAAGGGATGGTTCCGATAGTTCTGATGAGCTCTCCTGCGAGATTACTTTCAGAGATTGACCGGACCCCTTTTAACGGCATTTGTTTTAAAAGATTATCGGCGGAAACCACTCCAAAGGGCATATCTTCCAATTCCGGAGAAAGGGAAAATGTAAGGCGATTTGCATTGGCGTCATAAAGTTCAACCGCATGAAGATTAAACTCCCGCTGAACAATTTGAATGTAATTGGAAAGGGCTTTTTCCTTTTCGGGATCCAAAAGTTTTTTGGTTTCTATTTGATATGATATTCTTTCCATAAAAAACTGACTGCTTTCTTCAGCATGCCAATATAAACTCCGTCCCACCAGCAATGAATTTTCAAGGGCCTGTTCTACGGGAACGTTAAACCAGAATTCAATGCTGGTGGTAATAAAGTTGATGGAAAAGAAAAAAAGTATAGTGGTCGGCAGAAGTGACAGGGTTATAAATGCTACCACAAGTTTGGTTCTCAGCTTTGCGCCCATTACTTTGCGTTTTCTGTCATAAAGCAGCTTTACCAGATTTCTGAAGACAAGGAATATCAAAAGGATCAGCAACAGCAGATTGATGTTGATTAAGATAAACATCAGGATGGTATTGGAAACCGGGATGCCGGCTCCAAAATGTATTATCCTGCTCTCGGCAAAAGTAAGTATGGCCACCACCGCAATGATGACACAAATAATAATGACCTCGCGCTTTCTTCTATTGCGCTCTTCTTCCGAAATATAAGATGCCGGCTTTTTGTATTTTTTATTTGCCATGATCCTTGATCGATCTAGTAGATAAAATCTATGGTATATAAATCGGTTTCAAAGTCCCATAGAGAAACAAAAAAAAGAATATAATGCAGATAAAAAGGAAGGGTTATTTTGCTAAGTTCAGCCTCAGCTGTTATTTGATAACGCCCGCCTTTTTCAAGCTTGCTGAGAGTGACAACTTTCAGGCTGTCAATTACAGCCATTAATTTCCGGGCCTCTGCGAAAGATTGTGTAATCTGCGGTCTGCCCCCATCCCATGATCGTGTTACAACAAATTCTTCTTTCAGGTTATTGTACTTGATGGTATTTGTGCTTTTTATATCGGCGATCTTTTTATCGGGCCATAGATTGCGTACCTTGTAAAGCTTAATGAAAAATGAGAATGTGGTGGGAACCCCACTGAATATTGCCGTTTTCATTTCTTCTCTGAACGCATCTTCAACCTTCAGGTAAACCAGAAGGTCGTCTCGCGTATTGGTAACAATTATGTTTGTCAAGCTGGCATCCTGAGCAAAGCATAGATTCTGAACAAAAAAGATTATGCCGAGGAGCCAGACACCTGTTTTTCGATTTATAAATGGTTTCATGTTGATACGGTACAGGGCGTCAAGTTAGTTCGTTTTTCTCACAATTGGAATGTTAGAATTAAAAAGATAAGGCAAAAAAGCCTTTGTTTTCGAAAAACTATAGAATTTGAGAGACGTTAACTTACAATTCGTTATTAATATGAAAAACACCTGTTACGCACGGGTTCATAAGTTTCCAATGCAGAAATGAGTAATTTTTCGCAAGGTCAAGGAAACCAAGGAACACCGCGTCCCGCCCCGAGGCGGGAACAAGTAATTCCACAGATTGACCCCAGAGAAATAGGCTCTGCATTTCACCCCAGTATGATAGTTCCTACCTACGGGGCAGGCAGGGCAAGCGCAGAGATTGCGGAAAAGGGCCATTTCTGGATGAAAACTAATTAATAGCGGATACCTAGTTAAATGGCAAGTGATTTTGGTTGACCGGAGGGCAACTCACTTTCATTGGTGATGGTGCGGGCTTCCCATGATTCTTTTCGAGAAAAAAATTCCCTAAGAAAGGCGTGGTTGAATTCATGGCCGGATTTACTGACCACCACATGGCCTAGAATCGGCATGCCGAGAAGTGAAAAATCTCCGATGCAGTCGAGGATTTTATGTCTTACAAATTCGTCCCTATAGCGCAGGCCGTCTTCATTAACCACATCTTTCTCATCAATGACAACCACATTATCCAGAGAAACACCGCGGGCCAGACCGTAACGCTTAAAATATTCATATTCATGCAAAAAACCGAAGGTTCTGGCTCTGCATATCTCCTGTTCGAAAACCTGGTCCGATAGATCCACGGAATAGGACTGTTTTTTGATCAGAGAATGATCGTATTCAATGGTACAGGTTATTCTGTAGGTCGAACAGGGATATATCCCAACCATTTTGCCGTCTTTTTTCAGCTCTATGGGTTCTTTAACCACGAAAAAATACCTGGGCGCAGCCTGCTCGCGGATTCCTGCAGATCTTATCATGGACGTAAAGGGGCCGGCGCTGCCGTCCATTATGGGCATTTCATAGCTATCGATCTCTACCAGGGCATTGTCGATGGACAGGCCGGCAAAACTGGCCATAAGATGCTCTATGGTTGACACAATAAAGCCTTCGTACCCGATGACCGTAGCCATGCTGGTATCCACGACCATATTAAAATGAGCGGATATGCCCGGACAGTCAAGGAGGTCCGTTCTTATGAACTTGATGCCATGATTGCTCGGTGCCGGCTTGATGGTCAGATTGACTTTTTTCCCGGAATGAACGCCCACACCTGAACAACTGACTGGTTTTTTAACGGTTCTTTGTTTAAAATACATAAAAATGATATGTGTTATACAGCTGAAATTTCTAAATGGTCTATTGAATAACCATGCAATTTTTTTTTAGACTCAACAACATAAATACAAACCATCAAAAATCAAGCTGAAATTTTTGTATATAATATATGTTGCTGATCATATTTGACAAGGATTTTTTATATTATTTAATTATCATTGATAGTAACATCTGAATACCGCATAAGAATTACTGCCGATTTATGTATTTTGAAAAAAGTTATTTCAAGATTTTAGGTAAAAAGATTGTTCTATACCCAGCTATTTGTTATGTTTAAAAAACTTTTAAGTGAATCCGGTTTCCATCCCTAAAAAAGCTTTTCTGTCTAATTGCTTAATTAGACCTTTTTTTCATACCCGTCCGGTTAGTTATGCAACGTTAGAGTAGTGGCGTCTGAGAGGAGGAAGCGTGCTCGCACAGGTATTAAGCAGCGCTGTTATTGGAATTGATGCGTTTTTAGTTGAAGTTGAAGTCGATATCACGTCAGGACTGCCTACGTTTACCACGGTGGGACTCCCGGAAGCTTCTGTAAAAGAAAGCAAGGAGCGGGTCAAGTCCGCCATTACTAATTCAGGGTATAGATTTCCGGACGACAGGATCACGGTTAATCTTGCGCCCGCCAATATTAAAAAGGAAGGAACCGGTTTTGATCTTCCCATTGCTTTGGGAATCCTTACCGCAACCCGAATCATTCCCCAGCAAGTCATATCCAAATACCTGGTGTTAGGTGAGCTGTCCCTGGACGGCCGCATTAAACCGGTCAAGGGGTCTCTTCCCATGGCCCTGGCCGCCAAACATGCCGATTATACCGGAATCATCGTGCCGTATGACAATGGTCGCGAAGCTTCGGTTGTGGAGGGCATCACGGTTCTGCCGGTAAAAACCTTGTCTCAGCTGGTAAATTTTTTCCGGGGATTTACTCGAATAACCCCCGAACAAACCGATCTTTCCGCCGTATTTAAAGATGCCAAAGGTTTTGAAGTTGATTTTTCCGAGGTCAAGGGCCAGGAACATGTAAAACGATCTTTGGAAGTTGCCGCTGCAGGGGGGCACAATCTCATCATGGTCGGCCCCCCGGGCTCGGGAAAGACCATGCTGGCAAAACGGCTTCCCACCATACTTCCCCCGTTAACATTTGAAGAAGCCATTGAAACTACGAAAATATTCAGCGTCGTGGGCATGCTTGAAAAAGACCAGGCCCTGATCACAAAAAGGCCGTTCAGATCCCCTCATCACACCATATCAGATGCGGGCTTGATCGGGGGCGGCCATATCCCCAGACCCGGTGAAGTGAGCATGGCGCATAATGGGGTTTTGTTTCTGGACGAACTTTCGGAATTTAAAAAACATGTATTAGAAGTTCTCCGACAGCCTTTGGAAGATACCAAGGTCACCATTTCCCGGGCCGCCTTAACCATAACCTACCCGTCAAGTTTTATGCTGGTGGCGGCAATGAACCCATGTCCCTGCGGATATTTTTCCGATCCCAAACACGAATGCCGGTGCACCTATCCCCAGATTCGCCGCTTTCGCTCAAAAATATCCGGCCCCTTGATGGACCGAATCGATATTCACGTGGAAGTTCCGGCAGTTCCCTATAAAGACCTGAGAGGAAAAACCGATGCAGAATCGTCGGAGAAAATCAGAGCCCGAGTTAACGCGGCACGAGAGCGCCAGTCCCAACGATTTAAAAGAACAAAAATTTACAGCAATGCTCAGATGCTCAGCCGACATGTTAAAAAACATTGTAACATCGACGACGCCTCATGCAATATCCTTGAATCGGCCATCGACAAGCTGGGCCTGTCCGCCCGCGCCTATAACCGGATATTAAAAATCGCCCGAACCATTGCAGATCTTGACGGCGAATCCAATATCCGGGTGGATCACATTTCCGAAGCGGTTCAGTACCGCAATTTAGACAGGGGCAAACGGTTTGTCTGACCTGAGTTAGTTTCCAAACATCTGAACTTCTCGTCGGGTGCATTACCAGTTTGTTAATTGCTATCCAAGACTTTTTGGTTTCAGGTGTCAGGTGTCAGGTGTCAGGTTTCAGGTTTCAGGTATCAGCTAATTCGTTTCTTACTCCTGACATCTGACACCTGAAACCTGATTGCAAGGCTTTCGCCCAAAAAATGAATAAGTTAATGTGTGAAAACCATTTTAACAAATCGGTAATGCTACCTTCTGGTCTGTTCAACCCTGCCACACTTTTCCATTCAAGAGCCTTTTCGTTAAGTACTTTTTGAACGAGTTTTACGGTCTTCATCCCATATGGAATGCACATGAAACAGTGCATTAATGCACATTTTTCCGTGCAAATTTCCATCTGATTTTCTTCCTTAACTCCTTTCCAAATCATCCAATCCATCTATTTATTCAAAGTAGTAAAGTTCTTCATGTTCGTCTGAACCCTTTTCAATAAAAGGATTACAAAGAGTTCTGGGCTAAATAAGCTGGTTCAAAAACTGTTGTTTCAAAAGAAATCATCTTTTTGGCACAAACGTTGCTCCAATTGCTCCATTGAATGAAGATAGAAGTAGAAGGAATGTGATAGAATTCTATAAGGAAGGCGGAGAAACTTTGAGAGATTTTTGGACGTTCACTCTTAAAACCAAAGGCGACGAATCATGAAAAAAACATTTATTCTCACGTTGTGTTTAATCCGGGAATATGGGGACGTCCATAAATAAGTAAATAACTTGAAAATATACGCCTTTATGTTGGCAGATTTTTATACATAGAATAGCCCGCCTTGACGCACCGGGTGTATTGCATCACATCATCATCCGTGGAATTGAACGTCGCAAAATATTCAGAGATGATAAAGATAATTTTATTGATCGGCTATTCATCATTCTGCCGGAAACCCAAACTTCCTGCTATGCTTGGGCGTTCATGTCAAATCATGCACATTTTTTATTTCGAAGCGGCAGTGCCGGGATATCTACCTTGATGAGACGGTTGCTTACAGGATATGCGATCTATTTTAACCGAAGGTATCGTCGTCATGGACCGCTTTTTCAAAACAGATACAAATCAATTATCTGCCAGGAAGATATGTATTTCAAAGAACTAGTTCTCTATATCCATTTGAATCCACTGCGTGCAAAAATCGTTTCAGATATTAAGGGACTCAACAAATACCCGTATACCGGTCAAAGTGTTTTAATGGGGAAAAAGAAACACAAGTGGTATGATACCGAATATGTTTTTCATATTTTGGCAAAAACATTACGGGCGCAAGAAAGCGTTATCTTTTATATATTAAGAAAGGTATTGATCAGGGGAGGAGACCGTAGCTTGTTGGAGGGAGTTTGATACGCAGTCTTGGGAGTTGGTCTGCGGTAAAAAGATTACGATTAAAAGGACAAGATCGGATTAAAGGAGATGATCGAATATTGGGAGACGGTGAATTTGTTACGGCATTATTATCAGAGGCAAATGAACAACTGGATCGCCGTTATGCGTTAAAGGGTCTGGGATATGATCTGGAAAAGATAGCTAAGAAGGTATCAAATATATATGGAATAACGAAAGAAGCGATGTATTCGAGAGGCCGTCGGAAGGTTCAAGTCGAAGCAAGAGATTTAATGTGTTATTGGGCTGTTCGAGAATTAGGGCTGAGTTGTTCGGAAGTAGCAAAACGATTGGGAATGAGTCAGCCGGGAATAGGATATGCCGTAAGTCGAAGCGAGAAGATCGCTAAAAAGCATAAATACCGATTACACGAATAAGTTATTTACTTATTTATGGATGTCCCAGATATCCTAAGCAACATTTTAACCAACACCTCAACGCCATGCTATGCCTGGGCGCAGATGACCAACCATATTCACTTGCTTTTAAAAACCGGACATGCCTCCCTATCAACGGAAATGCGACGGCTATTGACCGGTTATGCTCAACAGTTCAATCGCCGTCATAAACGTCACGGCCATTTGTTTCTCTCCGAGGCGTAGTCTCTACCCTCCGGCCTGTAAGCCCTACGGGCTGGAAGCGGAGCCGGAGGCAAAATCGATACCCCGGTTAAATAGTTTTTGCAAAATACACCTTTTCTTAAACTCGTTCTGACGGGAACACATTTATCCAATTAAGATATCATTAGATTTAACAGGGCACGGCAAATCTATTTTGTGCGAAGAAGATCTTTATTTGCTCGAGTTGGTTGGATACATTCATCTAAATCCAATTCGAGCCGGTATTGTAAAAGATATAAAAAAGTTGAACTCATATCCTCGATGCGGTCACTCGGTCTTAATGGGCAAAATCAAACATCCGTGGCAGCATACAGATTATGTGCTCAGGTTATTTGGCAAAACCGTCAGGACTGCCCGAAGGTCATATTCCGGTTTTGTATCCAAAGGGATTTCCATGGGCCAAAGACCCGATCTTGTAGGCGGCGGTTTGGTTCGATCTGCAGGCGGCTGGTCAGCTCTAAAGGCCATTCGTTCAACCGGCTTAAGAACTGTTAGTGATGAACGAATTTTGGGTAGCAGTTATTTTGTGGATTCAGTATTAAAACAAGCCAACGAGGAATATGAAAAGAAAACGTTTGCCATGGCAAGAGGTTTGAATCTTGACAAACTTATCGCTGCAGTCGCGGATCATTTCGAAATCGATCAGACCCTATGTCAATCTTTCACCAAAGTCCCCAAAGTCTATACTCAATTTTCTTGATTTTTCAATCAGATATGATAGTAAGAGAATTGAAAATCTAAACAAACAAGTTTTTTTTAAACCGAGGTTCAAGAACTGGATACCAACGATGCGGTTTCTGCGGGACGCCAAAAAGCATGGTACGCTTTGGAGAGTAATGGAGAAAATGGAGATTTGGCAAGGCGCCTTTTATGCTTGTCATTTCAAACAACATGGTTTAAATTTTTTCTACAAAAAGGGGGAAGCATATGAGCGACTATCTGATTGTGGTGGTCAATCGTGCCCAAGCACGTTTTTTCACCCTTGAACCGGTTGAGTTTCCCGAGCTGGAATCCGGTCCCAGGTTGACCACCCATACAGAACTCGAAAATCCGAAGATCTCAGATGCCCAAGAAATGTATACGGACTCCAAGACAGGTCGCGGCGCAAGCCCTCAGGGAGGAGGCATCCACGGTTATGAGGATAAACGAGACAAGAATCTGGATGAATTGAGACGCCGTTTTGCCGTCAAGGTCTTTGAGCATATGAAGAAGCTTGCCAAGGCTAAACGGGTTCGTAGGGTCATACTGGCTTCATCGGCACGGATGCGAAGATTCCTGTATCCCGACCTGGAAGCTCTAACACGGGAAGGCTACCAGGTCTCCAAAGTTTCAAAGAACATCATAAATTTATCCCCGCAGAAAATTCATGAATATCTGGCTGAAAACGGATTGGTCCCCAAACAAAAAAGGCCTGGTTGATATTCTCGTACACTTCGACGCACCGGTCGCGACACCTTGTGCTTGACAAAAGGAATATAGGATGTCCCTTAGGTCAGGATTTCCTTATATCCCTTTATGTTCACGGCTTTCCATAAATTTAGCGAAAATTCATTATCTGCCCTCAATTAACCTCTAAAAGGCCTTCAGTAATAACATCGCTTTTTGCTACCATATATTGTGCTATTTAGTTCTTGACATACAAAATACATAATCTTATATGGTTATTAGATACCTATTCTTTTAACATTTGATTTAAAAAAAGTGGTTTGCCATGAAACCCACATTACTAGATAACGGAAGGAGGCGATTAGGAATAGATCGGCGGCAATTCTCTTATACGTTACATATTCCTGAACGCAGATCTGGTAAGGAAAGAAGAAGCGGGCTTGATAGAAGACTAAAACAAAGAACATCAAAACAATAAAGACATTTTAAACGAACAGCGTCAAGTAGTGAAGGATGTAACCCCTAATGATAGAAATATTAAGAAAAATATTTGAAGTTAACCCTGGCAAACCAACAATCGTATTAAAAGGTAAATGTTCAGACTGCGGCTGTGAGACAATCGTTAAAATAACATCTACATCAGGAGGATTTGGATTACAAGGTGGCGCCTTATTTAAGTGTTCATCCGACCAGTATTTAGTGAAATGTCATGATTGTTACCAAGTCAACCCAATGATAGACGATAATTATAAACTACATAATACAAAGGCGCCATTATAGATAATATCCCCAAAGACTTACTTGATTTTCATGAAGAAGCTATCGAGTAGCTTCTAAAAAAAATATGAAAACATGGCCTATAAATAGTCTTTAACTCCCATTGAACTCGATTACGCTGCTTTCTTTGTTTAATTTGCATATTAATCTGAAACAACAGGAGGTTTCATCATGTCTATATTTACTACAAAGGTTGTTGAAGCTACCTGTAAAAATCCAGACGGCATAAACAGACAGCAAATAATCAAAATGTAAATTGATTCGAGAACCCAATGATTCTCATGATGTTTGTACAATTGGTGTATTTCGTGAATCAGGTGAGCAAATAGGTTATTTGGCAAAAGATGTGGCCGCGTATCCTGAATTGGCTTATCATATGGATATAGGTGGTGAAGTTTCTGCGAAGGTTAAAAAAATAATAGCAGAACGTTCAGGAGTCTTAGGGTTAAAAAAAACGTATTGTTGTATTGTAGAAATTACAAAAGGATCTGTTCTTTCATTCAAAAAGGAAAATGAGGCGAAAAAAATAATAAAAAAAGCTAAATCCATTGAAAAGAACGATCCCGAATTTGCAATAAAATTATACCGGAAGGCCATGACTATTTTAGGAGAAGTGGATCGGCTTTGTGAAAAAAATAGCGAAATGGATGCGCTTATAAAGACATATGGTCTTAAAAAATGGCGGTTTGTGGAATATCCTATCAACAGGCTTACTTTAGTTTTGGAAAAGCTTATGAGATTTAAAGAATGTTTGGAACAAATTGAAAAATATGAACAAATTGATGATAGGATTGGCCTAACCAAAAAAGATAAAGAAAGTCTTGATCAGCGAAAAGCTCAACTCATCAAAAACTTTCACAAGAAACATAGGATATCTTCTGTGTCACAGGACAACGTTGCGCCAAACATGGAAACTTATGTTTATCAAAACAAAATTTTGCATCCTAACAGGAATAAAAGAAAGGGGGATGGTGTTGCATATGGCTCTGGTTCCAAGGGAGTCAGCTACGATCGGCGCGAAAAGGTAGGAGATGGTATTCTACTTGTAGACTTCGACCGCCGAAAAAACAATGACCCCTATTACAGTGGCCCTGAAAGACGAAGTGGCATTGATAGAAGAAGCGGTATGGATAGAAGACAATCTGTTGGCTGAAAGACCCTTCCCCGGATATTTCACTGAGAATGCTATATTTCTGCCCTTGATCAAGTATCCAAATCATTAAACGTAAAGCCATGATTGCTGCGATCGACCTTGATAAAATGAAGCCATAATTTAATGAGATGTTATATGAATTCATACCAGAAAGAACAGGCCGAATCGCTGGCCA
>JAFDEW010000236.1 GCA_019310125.1 Deltaproteobacteria bacterium
AAGCGAAATCCCCATTGTCATTGTAGATGTTCAACGGCTCGGCCCGTCCACGGGTTCGGCCACCCGCGGTGCGGACGGAGATATTCAATTTTTGCGCTGGGGCAACAGCGGGGGCTTGCCGGTGATTGTACTGGCTCCGGTGGATGTTAAGGACTGCTATTTTTTGACCATGCAGGCCTTTAACCTTGCCGAAAAATTCAGGTGCCCGGTATTTATCGCTTCTAATAAAGAGATTGCCATGACCCGGGAGAATATCGATATCCATGCAATGGCCAAACCTGAAATCATAGAGCGCTCAGTCCCTCCTCCGGGAAATCCCTTTGTCCCCTTTGAGACTTCTTCAGGACAGTTGACACCTTATTTTCTGCCCATCGGCGGCAATGTGCCGGTACGCCAGACGTCTTCGACTCACGGCCCTGACGGATATATCACCACAGATTCCGATAAAATTGCTAAAATTCAAAAACGGCTTAAAACCAAGCTTCTTTCAACAGTGACCGGCTTCAGTTTCCACGAAGCATACCTTGAGAAAGAAGCCGATACGCTGCTTTTGACCTATGGGGTTACGGCCCGGGCTGCACGGGATGTATACACCGCGCAAAAAAAATATGGCAAGCCGGTATCGCTATTAATTCTCAAAACGCTCTGGCCGGTGCCCCAAGATCTGATCCGGGAAAAAGCCGAAAACGTCAGCCGTGTTGTGGTGGTGGAGATGAACCTGGGCCAGTATGTGAGAGAGATAGAACGCATCCTGCCGGAGAAGAAGGTGGACTTTCTGGGTCAAATGGATGGACGGCTGATACCCCCGAAACGGATCCAGGAGGGTATCGCTCATGTCTAGTGTATTGAATACCCGCAGGCCGCCGGTATTTTGCCCGGGTTGCTCCCATGAACGGATTACCCATGGCCTTGACAAGGCCTTTCAGAATATGGACTTGAGCGGGGAACAGATTGTTATTGTAACCGATATCGGGTGTTCCGGTCTTTTTGATACATTTTTTCATACCCACGCGTTTCACGGGCTTCACGGCCGTGCCCTGACCTATGCCGCCGGTCTGAAGATGGCCCGGCCCGAGTTAACCGTTATCGTTACAATGGGAGACGGCGGTCTGGGTATCGGCGGGGCGCACATTCTTGCAGCCTGTCGCCGCAATCTGGATATCACGTTGCTTATTTTAAACAATTTCAATTTTGGCATGACCGGCGGCCAGTTTTCAGCAACAACCCCTTCGGAAGTTCAGGTGGGGTCCGGATTTCTGAACAGACTTGAACGCCCGATGGACGTATGCCGGGTAGCGTCTTCCGCGGGAGCTGCTTATGTCAGGCGCTGTTCAAGTTATGCAAAAGACCTTGCCCAGGAAATAGAAAATGCCATTGGCTTTGAAGGGTTTTCAGTGATCGACATCTGGGGAATATGTCCGGGACGGTATACCAAACGCAACAAAATGACGCCTCAACTCATCAAAGATTCTCTTGCCAGGCTCCCATCCATAAAAACTCCCATACCTGAAAACATCAGAAAAGAATATGGCAGTCATTACAGGGAACTGGCTGCCCGACAACAGCCTGTTCCGTCACCGGTCGAAATTGAGACAAAATTCCGCGCCCCTGATTCCCGCAGAAAAGAGGTGGTCATTTTAGGGAGTGCCGGTCAACGGATCATAACCGCCGGAGAAATTTTATGCCTGGCCGGTCTCACGGCAGGACTCAACGTCACACAAAAAAATGAATACGATATTACCGTACTCAGAGGCGCCTGCATCAGTGAAGTGGTTCTTTCTCCGGAAGAGATCGGGTATACGGGTATAACAACCCCCGACGTTGTTTTGGCGCTCAGCCAGGAAGGCGTGGACCGTCGAAAACACCTGTTTGATCATCTTGATAAAAACGCACGGATCATCCGGGCGGAAGAGATCCATTTGCCGCTCTGTAATGCCAGGGTGATAGAAACGGACTTTAAGGCGCAGAAGATTAAATCCAATGACCGGGCTCTGGCGGCTCTGTGCGTTTTGGCCGAACTCGACACGGTAATTTGTCCGGATATGCTTGAATACGCACTTGCCTACCGGTTCAGAGATAACCTTCTGGCATCTGCTTTAGATCTTGTTAGGCGGATTAAGGGCCGTGGTGCAAAGTAACCCCGGCCGGTCCGGACTCCCATTAAATTCAAAATCAAAAACGGTTTGTCGTACCCGTGAACCTCTTAACCTTGAACGCCTATAGGTTGTTTACCAGTTAAATACCTGATCAAGATCTTGGTCTTTGACCTCAAAAGTTACATTATGGGGCGGCAGAGGTTCATTTTTAAAGAAATCCGGCAGCCGATCCTGCGTTGATGTGAAGCCTGCCCGGGTATTGAAATCTCTTTCATGGTCAAGTATCTTCTTGCCTAATGCGACCACGTCGTCAGCCGTGAGATTTTGGCCGGTGAATGCGCCGAGCATGTCAAGCATGGCATTGAATGTATCCTCCTGATCCAGAATGGCAAAGGCAATAAACAAACAAAATCCGGTTGCATCGATCGCGGCCGTAGCAATCTGGAGGTTCCGGGAAAGCGCCACCTGACCTTCGGGTTTCAGAGGATCCACGGTGCCGCCCACACCGAGAACATTGGCGGTTACCGCATAGCCGGCCGTGTGGTCGGCACCCATGGTGCTGGTGGCGTAGGTAACGCCCATACCCTGAACCGATCGGGGATCGTAGGCCGGCAGGGCCTGTCCCTTGACCACAGGAACCCGTTCAACACCAAAAACCTTGCCGGTTACGGCGGCTCCGTTTCCGAGAATACGACCCAGCGGCGTGCCGTTGCCGACTTCTTTTAAAAGGGTAATGGCGGCTTCGCCGTCACCGAACTTGGCCAGTCCAGCCTCCATGGCCACACCGATGGCAACTCCCATTTCGATGGTATCCAGACCGTAATCATCGTCCAGGCGGTCAAACATGGCAACCACATCCATATCGTCAATGCCGCAGTTGGCGCCGTGAGCCCAAACCGTTTCATATTCCGTCCGTTTGGTCAGATAGTTGCCGTCTTTATCATTGTAGATGCCCGAGCATCGAATGACGCAGCCTTTGTGACAGCCTTTTGCAACCGTACCGCCCCGGGACTTCATGATCTTTGACTGAGTTTCACCACTGATATTGCCGGCGCCGTCAAAGTAGCCGGTTTGAAAATTGTGAGTGGGTAATGCGCCGGCATCGTTAATCAAATGGGTCAATATATTGGTTCCGAATGAAGGAAGCCCTTGTCCGGTTATGGGATGTTTTTTCAGACCCCGGACAAATTCCTTGTTTGCCGCTTTGAACTTTTCCGGATCCTTGGGAGACCTCATTGGCATTCCGCTATCATCCAGCACCATGACTTTGACACCTTTGGCCCCCATCACCGCTCCCACACCGCCGCGACCCGCATGACGGGTCGGTCGTTGTTCCGTGTCGGTAAAGGCTACCGTAGCGGCGGACATTTTCATTTCGCCGGCAGGACCGATGGAGATGCAGGCAACTGCACTACCGTATTCTGATTTTATCTTATCAATCAAATCATAGTTCCCCAGCATTTTAAGACGGTTATCGGGAATTATTTCTACTCCGTCCTTGTTAATAACCACTTTATAGAGCGTATCATCTTTGGGTTTGCCTTCAAGTACTATGGCGGCATAGCCCAACCGAGCCAGGACTTGAGCACCCTGACCGCCTGCATTGGCTTCCTTGATCCCGCCGGTAAGGGGACTTTTACACCCCACCGAAACTCGCCCGGACTGGGCGGCATGGCTTCCGCTAAGCATGCCGGGGGCAATAATGAGTTTATTGTATTTCCCGAGCGGGTGACACAGAGGCGGAACTTCTGCGGAAATAATTGCCGATGTCATGCCCCTGCCGGCTAAACCGGCATAATTACCCATCGGTTCTTCACTGGCTTGAGGTCCAGCTTCATTTCCCATATTGATTCTTAGAATTTTATCCATGGTAACCTCCATTGTGCGGTTGAAGGATATTAACGCATGATCCGGTCATCTCAATAACCTGATGGGTTACAACATATTGTACGGGTGTAAATCAAGACTGTTGTTTGCTATGATTGCTATGGCTATTTGGTTTCAGGTGTCAGGTTTCAGGTATCAACTAATTCGTTTCTTACTCCTGACACCTAACACCTAAAAAAGCTTCGGAGCCACGGTTTGTCAATAGAAAGGCATCAGCGTTTACCAACGGTCTTGATTTCCACCCATATCGTACCAACTCAAAATTTATCGTAATAATCTAAAATGTCAAGACAAACAAAAAATATCATCATTTTTCTCTGGATTAGTATGCGATAAAATTCTCGGCTTGCAGATTTTCGCGAGCCTTACTTAATTTTAAATATATTTCATTAAATAAATAATATTCATTATATTGACATGGCTATAATTTTATGAAATATTTATTATTAATCCGATTAAGCTTCGATTCTTCATCCTGCTCTTTTTGCTCGTTCCACGATCAACTCAACAATTTAAAACAAGGATAAGTGATGAAGAAATACATATATAGCGGAATACTTATTATTGTTGGAATTATCATCGCGTTTCCTCTGTTCAGTCTCGGTTATTACACAATGGTACGGACGTCGACACCCCAATTCTGCGCATCCTGTCACGAAATCGAGTTCGCTTACAATACCTGGAAGACCTCAACTCAT
>JAFDEW010000524.1 GCA_019310125.1 Deltaproteobacteria bacterium
CATAGATCTATATTGGGCATAAATTAAGTTTCCAATTCAGAAATGAGCAATTTTTCGCAAGGTCAAGGAAATCAAGGAATTACGCGGAGGCGTACAAGTGGTACGCCGCACAAGTAATTCCGCAGATTGACCCCAGAGAAATAGGCTCCGCATTTCACGGGGCGCAGAGATTGTGGAAAAGGGCCATTTCTGGATGGAAACTAATTAAATACCCCGAGCATACCTTCAACAAAAAGGTTTGAAATTTTATCATTCTTATGTATAGTGAAGCAGCATTTTTATGTTTTTATTGTAAAAAAGAATTGAAAAAATTTCTTGCTATAAAAAGGATTGATTATGCATCTTAGCAAAAGAATTCTGGTTACCGGCGGATGTGAAGTATTGTGCGTTGATAACTGCTTTTCAGGAACCAGGCAAAACATCGCTAATTTAAATAATCATCCAAATTTTGAATTTCTCCGTCATGACGTCACCTTCCCCCTTTATCTGGAGGTAGATCAGATCTATAATCTGGCCTGCCCGGCTTCGCCGATACATTATCAGCTTGATCCGGTTCAGACAACCAAGACATGCGTACACGGGTCCATCAATATGCTGGGACTGGCAAAACGAGTTAAAGCAAAAATCTTTCAGGCCTCCACCAGCGAAGTTTACGGAGACCCTGATGTTCATCCGCAGCCGGAAGGGTATTGGGGAAGGGTGAACCCAATCGGTCTGCGGGCCTGTTATGACGAGGGGAAAAGATGTGCCGAGACCCTGTTTTTTGATTACCATCGTCAGCATAATTTAAAAATAAAAGTGGCTAGGATATTTAATACTTACGGACCACGAATGCATCCCAATGACGGAAGGGTTGTTTCAAATTTTATTATTCAAGCCCTTAAAGGAGTCCCAATAACCATTTACGGAGCTGGATCTCAAACAAGATCTTTTTGTTACGTTGATGACATGATTGAAGGCATGCTTCGTTTAATGAACTCCGGCGACCATTTATCCGGGCCTGTAAATATGGGAAATCCAACGGAATTAACAATTCTGGAATTGGCAAAAAAAATAATCGAAATTTCCGGATCTAAATCAAAGATCATATACGAAAAACTTCCCACAGACGATCCAAAACAAAGAAAACCTGATATTACCCTTGCAAAAAGAGAATTGGATTGGGTTCCAAAAGTCGAAATAGAAGAGGGATTAATAAAGACAATTGAATATTTTGATAATTTGTTAAAAAATGATCCAAGGATTTAGAGGTCATAATATCTTAATTCTGTAGAGGTAAAACTCCACAGTGTCGAAAAATATAACACTCAAAGCTACACTATATCTCTATAACTTAGGTTGGCATCTAATTATCCCTGCCCTTCGCCTGAATCAACGCCTTGCCGATGGATTCAGGCAGCGGACGCTCCAGCAGATGACATTGACCCGGGCGGATCTGTGGATTCAAGCCGCTTCTTCCGGTGAATCCTATCTGGCGTGGTCGATCCTTAAAAAATTACATCCCCATAAGCCCGTCAAAGTTATCGTGACATCAAACACCCGTCAAGGGTTGGATATTATAGCCCCCAACCAAAGAGGTGTGAGTGCATGTTCGGCCTACTTCCCGTTTGACAAACCTTCCATTATGGAAACGGCGGTAAAAACCATCCGCCCGCGTGTAATGGTTCTTTTGGAATCAGAAATTTGGCCGGGTCTTTTAGCCGCCTTGAGAAAACATGGCTGCCACACAATTATTATTAACGGAAGAATCACCGCCAGGAGTCGGATAAAATCCTTGGAATCTCAGCGAGCGACGTCAAACGATTCGCTACGATATTTGGCAAAAAACGCGTTGAAGTGATGTCCAATATCAAGTTCGACAATATCGGCGACATAGCTCACGGGCTTGAAACAGAAAAACACCTCGGAAAAATTATCCGGTCCGGAACACCTTTTCTTGTCCTTGGATCCACCAGACGAGAGGAAGAGCCGGAGGTCGAAAAAATCATACTTGATATTCATCGCAGATGTCCTGATACGGTTATCGGACTGTTTCCACGGCACATGCACCGTATAACATATTGGAAAGAGGTGTTAAATCGCCTAGCGACATCATGGATGTTACGATCTCAAATTGAAAAATCAGTTCCAGATGGTACCGTTATCCTTTGGGACACTTTTGGAGAACTCTCTTCAGCCTATAGTCTGTCAAACGGCGCATTCGTGGGGGGAAGTCTTGCGCCTCTGGGCGGCCAGAATTTTTTGGAGCCCCTGACTTGCGGGGTCATACCCGTCATCGGCCCTTCATGGCAAAACTTCGCCTGGGTAGGACGGGAAATCGTGGACCAGGGTCTTGTTCATGTGGCCTCAGACTGGAAGGAAGTTGCCAACTTTCTTGTGCAGAGTTTAGAAAAAACCACGCTCCGCGAAAATGTACGTAAAGCGGCTTTTATGTATATGAAAAACCGGCAGGGCGGCACGAACAAAGCTTGCCGTCTGATCGAGAAGTTACTTAACGAGACCTAATCTGGACAAGCTGGAACCAAAAAGGTTGTATTAAAGATTATCATCATTAGCAAAATAATCGGTTCAAAACTGAGAATATCGAATATCGATTACATGAATATTTTTATAAAATTGCCAGAATACATTCCTTCGATATTCTGCGGTTCGTTATTCTGCGGTTCTGCGGTTCTTAATAATAGCCTGACCGGAACCAAACATATAAAAAAAGTTGAGCGATCGTTCGGATCGTTGCAAAGTATTAACACCCATGCCTTTACAAAGGTCGCAAAAGATTTCTTGTCAGTAACAACACAAAATTTACAACTAAGGGACTAATGACTAACTTTCCAAAATGTTACGGAATTATACCGGCACGCTATGGGTCTACACGCTTCCCGGGCAAGCCTCTGGCAGAAATTTTGGGAAAACCCATGTTCTGGCATGTTTTTAAACGGGCCAGCCGGTGTCCGCAACTTTCAAAGACCGTCCTCGCCACTGATGACAACCGAATTATCTCGGCAGCAAAAAACCTGAACGTTCCGGTAATTAAAACAAGAAACGACCACTTAAGTGGTACGGACCGGGTCCTCGAAGCTGCGGAGCTGCTTAACGTGCCGGAAAACGCTGTTGTGGTCAATATACAGGGTGATGAACCGGCCCTTGAGACTGGCATGCTAACAGAGTTGGTTTTGCCTTTTTCTGATTCTAATATAAAAGTATCAACCCTGGTCCAAAGAATCGATCCGGATGATGCTAAAAACCCGGATCGGGTCAAAGTTGTGTTAGCTAAAGATAGCCGTGCACTCTATTTTTCCCGTTCTATTATCCCGTTTCCCCGTGATCAACATAAGGGCGAGTTTTACGGACATATCGGATTGTATGCATTCCGTATGAACATCCTGAAACAATTTGTGGCCATGGGACCGAGCAATCTGGAATTAACAGAAAAGCTCGAGCAACTGCGCCTGCTTGAAAATGGAATACCCATTCATGTGGTAAAAACAGAATACCGGAGTTTTGGTGTTGATCGACCAGGCGATATCGAGACAGTTACCCGGATCATTATGGGTCAGACCCCATAAGCGCTAAGTTATTTTTTGCGCCGGAAGGACTGTGGAAGGTTTACTGAAAAAGATGAACATCGAACATCGAACGTCCAACATCCAATGATGAATAAAAAAACCAATGTTAAAAAGCGAATGGTGATTGAGGTTAAAACTTATTCAAAAGGTACCATTATTTAAAAAACCTGAACTATTAGATGATATTTTAGAGGAAACAGAATAATTAATTAAGTTTTTTGTTGCGAGTATCAAAACGGATAAAAAGAAAAAG
>JAFDEW010000237.1 GCA_019310125.1 Deltaproteobacteria bacterium
GCCTTGCACGCCGATGGCACAGGGTTTCATCTGTACCGCTCTGTCATAAACCGTATCGATCCCCAGCTCCTGAGCCCGCACGATCAGTTCCTGAGTCGCGGGATCAATGGATGCCGCTATGGGATCTGCTAATTTTTTCGGCTTCGCCGCCTTTTCTACTTTTTTTTCTTCTACCATAAATTGTACCTCCTTATTCGCGATGATTTTTCAATACATTCAAAGAATTATGTTTGTAATATTTGACAACCTAAATAATAATGATAATAATTATCAAAAGCAAATATACCTGTCAATCGAATTTGTCAAGGATTAAAATAAAACGTTTTCGTTAGGAACTCAGGGGTTCTCAAGAGGGAAAAAACCGAATCAGAGTCCATCCTGATGTTGGTACAGCGCATTTTCATAGGTATGGTTCTGATTTTTCTTGTTTTTATACACCCCCTATACCCCCTATGTTTCTATATCAGATAGGAGAGTATGATGTCTGAATCTAACTCAAGACCGAATCGACTAATTCATGAAAAAAGTCCGTATCTTCTCCAACATGCCTATAATCCGGTTGACTGGTATCCGTGGGGAGATGAAGCCGTTGAAAAATCAAAATCGGAAAATAAGCCTATTCTTTTATCCATAGGCTATTCAACCTGTCATTGGTGCCACGTTATGGAGAAAGAATCGTTCATGGATCCCAAGGTCGCTGAGCTGATGAACCATAATTTTGTATGTATCAAACTGGACAGGGAAGAGCGGCCCGATCTCGATAAGATATACATTACTGCGGTTTCAGCGTTAATCGGTTCAGCCGGATGGCCGTTAAATGTTTTTCTTACACCCGAATTAGAGCCTTTTTACGGCGGGACCTATTTCCCTCCTGTGGCTCAATCAGGGATGTTATCATGGACCGATCTTTTGAAACTTATTTCCGCAGCCTGGAACGATCCTTCAAAAAAGAAAAAATTGCTCTCTTCAGGTCAGGAATTATCAAGGATTATAACAAGTCACCTGTCATGGTCTTCGAGCCATGGACCCATTGATACAAACTTGATAGATAACGCCCTGAATAATTTTTCCACAAGATTTGACAAAAATTTAGGTGGGTTCAGCCCTTCTCCAAAGTTTCCGTCTCCTTCAATTCAGAATTTTTTATATGCTTATTATTATGCTAAAAATGGCGACAAAAAAGATAACGCAGGCGATACCGCCCTTGAAATGGCAAATGTTACACTCCGCGCCATGGCAACCGGCGGAATTTATGATCAACTGGGCGGAGGATTTCATCGCTATTCCACAGACGCTAAATGGCATGTCCCTCATTTTGAAAAGATGCTCTATGACAATGCTCAGCTGTTAGAAAACTATCTGGATGCTTTTCTGATTACCCGTGACGCGTTTTTTGAAAAAGTTGTCAGGGAAACCGCTGATTATGTTCTGCGGGATATGACCCATCCCGATGGCGGATTTTATTCGGCGGAAGACGCTGATAGTATACCGCCGGACTCAGACGAAAGTGGGGGTCATAAAAAGAAGATCGAGGGGGCTTTCTATGTATGGGAGCAAAAAGAGATCCATGCTATATTAGGTCCTGAGCCGGGTGAAATTTTTTCATACCACTACGGAGTGCAACCCCAAGGAAATGTCGAGTATGATCCACATGGGGATTTTACAGGTAAAAATATTTTATTCGCTGCCCATTCTTTGGATGAGACCGCTGATAAATTCAGCAGATCGAAAAATGACATCGCCCAAATGGTGAAGGAATCCAGAATTAAACTGTTACAGGTTCGAGCCGCCAGACCCCGGCCACACCTGGACGACAAAATTCTTACTTCCTGGAATGGCCTGATGATATCCGCTTTGTCCAGGGCATATCAAGTGCTGGAAGACGAAAGATACCTGACAGCGGCTCGAAAGGCAGCCGAATTTATCCAAAAGAATCTTTATCATGCTGAAACCAAACTCCTTTACAGACGATGGCGTAACGGTGAGCGCAAAATTATCGGTATGGCCAGTGACTATGCTTTTTTAATCCAGGGCCTTATGGATCTTTATGAAGCCGATTTCGATCCGGGATGGCTGGAATGGTCACTTGAACTCATGGACGAACAGATAAAATTGTTTTATGATACAGAAAATGGCGGCTTTTTTATGACCCGCAAGGGACATGATAAAAAAATTGATTTTCGTGTGAAGGAGGATACTGATAGTGTAATACCTTCAGCCGGATCAGTGGCTGTTTTGAATGCGTTGCGTCTCGAAGGGTTTGCCGATTCAGAAAAATATTCGACCGTGGTCGAACAAACGTTAAAAAGTGTTCTATCCAGAATTAATTCACAGCCGGATTCAGCCCCGGAGCTTCTGGTTGCCCTGATCATATCACGGCTAAAACCGGTCCGGGTAATACTTGACGGAGACCGTAACACTGAAGATACCCGCTCCATGCTGAGAACCGTAAATTCTTTCTTTATTCCCGGTAAGACGGTTATGCTCGTAGATAATACGATCCGTAGCAGGCTGGCCCGACAGCTTCCATTTATCTCATGGGTCAAAAAAATAGACAACAAGACCACAGCCTATGTTTGTATGGACAAATCATGCAAGCCGCCGGTTACGGATCCGGAAATAGTGAGGAGCTTTCTGAATTAAGGGTCTCGAAAAATAATAAATCCCTCAAGATTACGCCGGATTTTGGTTCGAATTCGAGGCGCATTAACGGGTGCATACTTTACGTATTCACCCGTTGATGCAACAAAGAATTCGAGTCAAAAGACAAATAAGATGGGGGGATTTATTTTTTCCGAGGCCCTAATATACAAAGAAAGGGGTGGATCATGGATTTTATGGATGTGATTAACAGCAGACGTGCGGTTAATTTTTTTGATCCGCATAAGGATGTCCCGGATGAAACACTGAAAGCAATGATTCAAACTGCGGCAAAGGCGCCGTCAAGCTTTAATCTTCAACCGTGGAGCCTGATTATTTTAAGAGGACACGAAGAGAAAGCGCGCCTTCAGAGTCTGGCCTGGAACCAGCCCAAAGTCAGTGAAGCGCCGGTAACGATCATTGTACTGGCTGATCGAGATGGGTGGAAAGAAGGTCACCGGTTTGTTGAAAAAAACTTTCAAGAGATGATTAAAGCTGAGACGATGACCGAGGATCAGCGTCAATGGTTTGCAGATGCGCGTATATCCCTTTACGGGGGAACTGACGAGAAACAGCTGGCCTTTGCATCTAAAAACACAGGATTTTTTGCCATGGCGCTGATGTTGGCTGGCAAAAATCTTGGACTCGACACTCATCCCATGGACGGATTTGACCACGATGCGGTGCGAAAGGAATTCAACATCCCGGATAATTACTGGATTCCGCTTCTAATGGCTGTTGGATATTTCAAGAAAGACATGGAATTGGCGCCGCCCAAATGGCGTAAAACCGTTGAAGAAATTGTTGTAAAATTTCATTAAGTGTGGTTTGATATTTTTAAATAAAAATTGACGGTCTCGTAAAAAGTCCAACTTCTGCGTTGTGCTGCATTTCGCAATCCTTCAACGTACGAAAAGTACGCCTCATGATTACAAAATTTGCACGCCTTGAATTTGAACTTTTTACGAAACCGTCTAAATCGGACTTTTTACGAGTTCATCAAAATTTATGGTGAAAGGAAATTCATATGTCTGACAACCCGGTGAAAATATATTCTTTAAGCACCTGCAGCCATTGCAAGTCCACCAAAAAATTCCTTAGCGATTGCACCGTGATGTATGATTTTGTCGATGTGGATCTTTTGGAAGGAGAAGAACGAAAGGCAATACTGGAAGATGTTAAAAAATTTAACCCTAAATGCTCTTTTCCCACAATTATCATCGGTGATAAAGTCATCGTGGGATTTAAGGAAAATGAAATAAGGGAGGCCCTTGGATTATAATGGAAGTCGAAAACCTCTATGAAATGCTGAGAAAAACTCAGGAGGCAAAGGGATATTTTTTTAACAAGGAAAGAGAGCGGGTATTTGAACTGCTTGAAGCTCTGATTATCAACAAGAAGCGTTACGGCTATATGGCATGTCCCTGCAGACTGGCTTCCGGGAATAAAGAGAATGACAAAGATATAATATGTCCCTGTGTCTACAGGACTCCGGATGTTGAAGAATACGGGAGCTGTTACTGCAGCCTTTATGTCTCACAGGAGTGGAACCAGAATAAAATTCCCCATGATCATATTCCCGAACGAAGACCTCCTGAAAAGATTTTGTTTTAGATAGTTGTACTTATTCTTAATTATTAATATCCGTTTTGTGGGGCTTCTCACAATTCTTCAAAAAGCAAGTCATCATAACGCTTAGATTTCCATCCGATGAAATGCCACATCAAAGATAGCCTCCCATTGATCTTGTTTCCAACGGTTATTTCTCCTTGTCTTTAATACGACGTTTCCAAAAGGCCATCACGCCATCCTTACCGAAGGAAATTTGGATGAGCTCCCATCCCTTACTTCCCCGGTTGTTCAGAATATCAGTCAAAATTCTTGTCTGATCTTTCGAAACTTCATCAATACCGCATTGGCCGGAATCACTACAAAAATAGATAACCTTATCAAAAGTCTCCGCCGAGTGCCGGGTAATTTCATATTCAAAACGTTCCATACGTCCTCCTTTCTCATCCTTTTTGGCGAAATTCATGATCAGAGGATAAGTCAGTTATATTTAAAGTCAAGCGAGTTGAGTGAAGCTCCAATTATTTGCTTGAGATGCTTTACTTCAAGACCTGGTTTTATTTTTTTATAATTTCAAGATTTACAACTACCCTACAGTAGTTATTATGAATGAAAGCTTGTTTTTTGAGTCGATTCCAAATAATGCCACAACAAGAAGGCTTATCATGGATGCAAATAGAACGGGTCTGGAAGTAAAAAAGGTATTGTGGCCAACGGATTTTTCAAGCAGTGCTCAAAAGGCGTTGCCTTATGTTACATCGTTGACCATGCAATACGGAGCGGAAATTCACGTGCTATACGTTATCGAAGACATTACCCATCACCTATCATGGTACGGAGAATTTGACACAGCTCATATCGACAAACTGATGCAATGGGCAAACAAATCGGCCAAACAGCGCCTGGATCAAATTTGCGATAAGTATTTGGAAGGGTGCCCTCTGTACATTAAACACGTTGCCGTCGGTGATCCGGCGCTGGAAATTTTAAAACTGATTGATAAAGAAAAGATTGACCTGGTGGTGATGGCAAGCCAAGGGGAAAAAGGGCATTTTCGCTTTGGAAGTGTCACTGAAAAAGTGTTAAAAAAATCTCCGGTACCGGTTACTACGATTCCCGTAAACCGAGAGAAAACCTCTGGTTCTTAGAAGATCCGATTTATTGTTCCTTTGCCGACACGATTCGGGTTAAAAGGGCCAGAATTGATTATCAAACCAAATCTTTTCCCTTAACGCTTTGTCGATATCAAGAAGCAGGCCCAGATGCTCTCGTTCCCAGCGTGAAAGCCATTCATAAAGGGCTTTGGCTTCGGGATCAGATGCGGTTTTTGCACTTTCAGAGTAAAGTTTGATGGCGCTCTCTTCCATTGATATCGCAGCAGAGATTGCGGCGGCTTCAAACCCGGCGGCAGAGATTTTATCCTTGATCTCCCGGGTTAATACCTTTGATGCTACACTACCGATATCTGTATAATTGTGACCGCCGGGGATGAACTTCTTATTTTTGCGATAGGACTTGAACTGTTCAGACAGCGTCGTTATATGTTTTTGTTCTTCTGCCGCCATGGTTTCAAAAACATCCCGTATCGCCTTATTTTCAGTGCTTTCTGCAACTTTCTGATAAAAAGCCTTGCCTCTTCTTTCCAGCAAAATCGCCTGCTTTAATATCTCTATAGTAGTGTTTTCTTCCATGGAATTCTCCATTTCAAAGTTGACGGCTTCGTAAAAAGTCCAATTTCCTGGATGATTTGTCTACGGATATCATAACACTCGGAATCAAAAATCCGATTACTCCTATTTATACATAAAAAGTTTAAATAGAGCAAGTCATGTTTGAAAATGGCTTGGGAGCATTACCGATTTGTCAAAATGATTTTCACCCATTAACTTATTCATTTTTTGAGCGAAAGCCTTGCAATTAGGTTTCAGGTGTCAGGTGTCAGGAATAAGAAACGAATTAGCTGAAACCTGACACCTGACACCTGAAACCAAAAAAGTCTTGGATAGCAATTAACAAACTGGTAATGCACCCAATGGCTTGGGGCAAACGAATTTGAATCCCAGTAAAAGAATCTTCTCTTTTGTCACATGTCTCATGATACACTTGTGTTTCACGCCTAAAATATGAGACTTTTTTTTCAATTCTGTGCCATCCGTTTCCCCCGTAATCATGTTATGTAACCCATTAAACCCCCACCAACTTATATTTTAACCCCTTTATTTACTTGTCGTTATACAAAATTACCGCCTGGGTCGATGTTATACGGGTTTTAATTAGTGTTTCAAAAAAATTGGCACGAATTTTGATTATACTTAACATTGAAGTAAATTACGCCAAAATCAGAGAAATCATAATGTTAGGCATAACATGGAAAGGAGAAGATTAATGAGTCAAACAGAACAAGATTTATTGGAAGCATTTTCAGGGGAATCACAGGCCAACCGAAAATATCTGGCATTTGCAAAGAAAGCGGATCAGGAAGGTTACCCCCAGGTCGGCAAACTCTTTAGGGCGGCAGCACAAGCCGAAACCGTTCATGCGCATGCCCATTTGAGGGCTCTCAAGGCCATTAACACTACCGCTGAAAACCTTGAAGAAGCCATTGTCGGTGAAACCCATGAATTTAAAAGTATGTACCCTCCCATGATCGAAACGGCTAAGTCAGAGGGTAATAAAGCGGCGGAGCGCAGCTTCACTTATGCCAATGCGGTTGAAAAAGTGCATGCCGATCTTTATCAAAAGGCTCTGGACAATTTGCATGATCCGGAAGAAGTGGAATGTTATTATGTGTGTTCCGTGTGTGGCTACACCTGTGAAAATGATCCGCCCGAATCGTGCCCGGTTTGCAAGGCCAATATCAAGGCTTTCTCCAAGGTGGAATAAGGAGGTGAATCATATGAAATGTCCGGCATGCGGCTATATTAAATTTTATGTAAAAGATCCGGCCGATGAATATGAGACCTATGAGTTTGAATGCCCGGAGGGTAAAATTTGCTTTGATTCTGATGGGAATGATTCTGAATTGCCTGAAATAACCAAAGAGACCGAAACGTATTGTAATAAGTGTGCCTGGCACGACAAATTTAAAACACTAACAAAGAAAGGAGATTAAAAAATGAAAAAAGTATTGGTTGGATACTACAGTAGAACAGGAAATACGGAAAAAATGGCGGAATATATTGCAGAAGGAATCCGTATTACCGGATCACAGAGATTTAACCGCTGGCATGAAAACATTTCTTTTTTTAGCTGAGAAGGCAAATTTGACAGGGAAGATGGGCGGAGCTTTCGGGTCTTATACCCACAGTGGAGAATCCGCAAATATGATCTATGATACCATGCTTTATGTTTTCAAAATGGACATGGTCGATTTGGGTGCATTAGATCTTAAAGAACAGGCTCTTGAATCGGATGAAGCGACAAGTGCCTGTCAAGATTATGGTAAAGCCATTGGTAAGAAGTTTACTGAATAGTTACATGTTGGTTCTTAAAATTTAGTATCATATCCGGATCAACTATTTTTAAACAGGTGCCCAATTTAAAACTGACCACCCGGATTATTTTTTAAATCGTTTTTTTATAGCACCAAGGAGAAAAATATGAAAGTAACAATCACGAAAAATTGTATGGGAGACCGGCGGTGCAATGATCTATGTCCCGAGGTTTTCGAGTACGATGAGGACCAACTCAAGTCTATGGTTAAGTTTGATAAAATTCCCGAAAAACACCATGAGATTGTAAGACAGGCTGCGGAAGAATGCGGCGCTGATGCCATTATGATAGAAGAGGATTAATCCAAAAGATGACGGTTTCGTAAAAAGTCCAACTTCTGCGTTGTGCTGCATTTCGCAATCATTCAACGTACGAAAAGTACGCCTCATGATTACAAAATTTGCACGCCTTGAATTTGAACT
>JAFDEW010000525.1 GCA_019310125.1 Deltaproteobacteria bacterium
GCTGAAGGTTATCCATGAAGGCGGAAAGCCAAGCGATTTTGCACCCGGTCAGAATAAAGATAAACCTGGTAAGGATAAAGAGAAGCCAGCCAAGCCTGAGAAAATAGAGAAGCCCGAGAAGTAATCTAAGAGACGTTTCCAGCAACCCCAAACATTAATTCGTCTTCACTCCAAATTCTGCGAAATGCCTCTCCAATATGTGGCGTTGGGAAGCTCTGCTGCCGGACGCAGGCGCAGCCTGCGCTTTGAGATTAGCGCGGTAACTTTAAACCTCCCGCAGGTTTCAAACCTGCGGGAGGTTAGAAGAATCGATTGCTTGATGGCGGCGGGCCGACACACGGGTCGGCCCCTACGATTTATTAGAGCGGCCAGAAGAGTGGAACGATGAGAAGCGTAACAAGAAGGATAACGATGATCAGGGGGAATCCCACCTTGATGAAGTCGGTAACGCGGTAGCCGCCGGGGCCCATTATCAGGCTGTTTGTAGGGTGAGCAGCCGGGGTGAGGAAGCTGGAAGATGCCGAGATTGCGACGATCATCGTGAATGGGAGTGGCGAAATCCCCAATTCCAGTGATGCGCTGATGGCGATAGGTGCCATAAGTACCGCTACAACAGCGTTGGGTAAAATCTGGGATGTGAGCGCAGTTACCGTAGGTCCCAAGTTTACCCGCTGCACCAAGAAGCCCTTGAGCAACAAACTCTGCGGCGCCGGTTTGCTGCAATGCGATCCCAAGCGGCAGCATACCGGCTATCAGGAAGACTGATTTCCAATCAATGTGCCTGTAGGCTTCATCCATCGTTAGGACACCTGTGAGGACCATAGCGGTAGCGCCGATGACTGCAGCCAACGCGATAGGCAGGAAACCCAGAACAACGCTGACAATGAAAGCGAACAGGATCAATAACGCCAGAGGAGCTTTCTCTGTGCGCGGGGCTTGCTGAGCTTCCTCGGTAAGGACTAGAAAATCAGGTTCCGCGCCGAGGACCTTAAACTTGTCGCGTGAACCGTGAAGCAGAAGAGCGTCGCCAAAACGCAATTGCATATCGCGTAGCTGTGAGCGATACGGTCTCCCTCCTCTCCATACCGCAAGGGCACTTAATCCATATTTCTCCCTGAAATGAAGCTCGCGCAGGGTCTTTCCGTCAAGTGTAGAATGAGGGGATAGAACAACCTCGCAGAGGCCAATCTGGTCGGATTGCAGCGTTCTCATATCCGGCAATTCCCCTCTCATAACTTCCAGACCTTTTAGCCCCTGTAACTTCTGGCCAAACTTCAACGAGCAGTTGGTCTCCATCTTGAATGATATGCTCGACATCAGGTGTAAGGTCCGTACGATCTTTGTAGCGTATTCCCAGGACGCTGATACCAAAAGCGTCCGCCAGCCGGCTCTCAGCGAGCGTTTTTCCCGATAGACTCGACCCCTCCGGGACGCTCATGATACGAATACGCTCGAAGAGTTGATATCGTTCGTTGACTTCATCAACATCCATGATTCGGAAACTCGACCATTCGGGTGAGTTGCGGATCTCTTCCAATTGCTCGTTCGATCCTTGCATAAGTAAAGCATCCCCCTCGAAAAGTCTCTTCTCTTGCAGGTTCGTGCGCTGGGCGAATCCCTCATGTTTGATAGCGAGGACGCTCACTCCAAAACGCTCTCGGAACTCACTGTCAAGAAGCGTTTGCCCGATCAGATTGGGATCATATGCGAGAGTGACCTCACAAAGGGAAGTCTCGGCGGAGAAGAGTTGACTTACATCGAGCGTGTCGGAGGAAACATCAAGGAAACTTTGGTGCTGGAAGACTACAACGGTCTCAATGCGCCCTTCAACTAATAAGCGATCGTTATCTTGAAGCACAGTCCCGGCCATTGGCGAGAGGACTGATTCTGTTTCGCGCAAGATCGCAATCACGTGGAGTCCTAGCGCAGCACCAATACGGCTCTCGGCAAGGGACTTGCCTGAGAGAGGTGAGCCTGCTGGCAAGCACAGAAGAAACAACCTCTGCTCCACGTCATAAACGTTCTCAAGCAACTCTTGTGGGCTTTGTATAAGCGAATTATGAATATTCTTATCCGGAAGCAAATAGCGCCCAATGAAAATCATGATGAGGATGCCGGTGACGAGAAGGATTAAACCAACTGGTGTGAAATCGAAGAGATTAAATGTCTGCAATCCTGCGTCTGAAAGGACTTCATTGACCAAGATATTTGCTGGAGTTCCAATAAGCGTGGTGAGGCCGCCAAGCAAAGAGCCGTATGCAAGCGGGATGAGAAATTTCGAAGGAGAGCGCCTTGTACGGCGGGCGATATCCATAACAACGGGCAGCATTATGGCGACTACCCCAACATTGTTCAAGAACGCGGACATCAACCCTGCGCTGAGCATGATCGCGGCGATTAAGCGCGCTTCTCCATTGCCCGCCACGCGTAACACTTGCCGTCCTATCTTATTGGCGATCCCGCTGCGAGCCAGCGCACCGCTCATG
>JAFDEW010000238.1 GCA_019310125.1 Deltaproteobacteria bacterium
TTTTTTTATTAGTAATGAAAACAGCTTGCTATTTAAAATTTTTCTTATAGTTGTCAGGTAACAGTTTATACCGAAATTTTCTTGTTAAACTTTTCAAAAATTTTCACCCTTCGGGCGAGTCCGAAGCGCCCATTTGCCGCGTTATCAAGGGCTTGCAGTAGTTTATTACGGCTGCGCTCTTGAATGCCTTGCAAATGAACGCCTCAGACTCGTGAAATATCCGGACTAAATTGCTCGCAAAGTCAGATCCAAAACTCAGCGGCGATCAATTGAAACACATTTTTGACAATTCCTCTAAACAGAAAGGGGTGTAAATCAAGATTGTTGGTTATTGAGTTCAATCGTAAGGTGTCAGTGTTCAGGTTTCAGATCTTCAAGTTTCTCGACCCTGACACCTTTTCCCCAAAGCTAAATACGTAGCGAAAACGAACATGAATTTTCATATTGCCAACAGCCGTGATTCACACCCCACCCCAGATCTTTATAAATTACTTCCTAATGTGAAATAAACCCCATAGAGTTTAGTGAAAAAGACGGATAACCAACTTCCTCCTTGCATTTTTCATAGGCATGATTATAGTCTAAAATTATGAAAGCACATAACGAAAAAATACCAAATCCAAAAGAAATTGAAAAAGAGATCGGCGATTTTCTTTCCAAGAAATTCGGCGGTAGTGTTAAAATGGTATCTCCGCTGGTTGTCCCCCAAGAAATCACTTCCGAAACGGATAAAAAGCCTACCCGTAAAAAAAAGAAAATTAATTTCGACCTAAAACCCGAAGAGCTTATCTCTTATCTTGATCAGTATATCGTAAAACAGGATGATGCCAAAGCAATTCTGGCCACAAAAATATGTACGCATTTCAACCGGATAAAACGTTCCGAAACCTCTTCCGATGATATCAGCGATATGGTCGGCCACATCAAAAACAATATACTCATGTTCGGTCCCACCGGAGTTGGAAAAACATATATCATTAAATTAATCGCGAAAAAAATCAATGTTCCTTTTGTAAAGGGTGACGCAACCAAATTCAGCGAAACCGGTTATGTGGGCGGTGATGTAGAAGATCTTATCCGGGATCTCGTGCGAGAAACTGATGATGATATTGAACTGGCTCAATGCGGTATCATCTATATCGATGAAATTGATAAAATTGCGTCGAGCCGTAACATTATTGGTGCAGATGTATCACGGTCAGGGGTTCAGCGCGCGCTTTTAAAACCCATGGAAGAAACCGAAGTTGATTTAAAAGTGCCCCATGATCCGATTTCAATGATTCAGGAAATCGAACGCTTTCGCAAGACCGGCAAACGGGACAAACGTGTGGTCAACACCGGTAATATACTGTTTATTATGAGCGGCGCCTTTGGCGACCTGGCCCGGATTGTTAAGAAACGGATTGCCGACCAACAAATCGGGTTTGGAGCAAAGATTAAAAACCATCGGGATGATGCGGACATTCTCCAACAAGCAAAAGCCGAGGATCTGATAGAGTTCGGATTTGAAAGCGAATTTGTCGGTCGTCTGCCGGTAAGGGCTGTTTTTGAAAAGTTAACCCAAGAGGATCTTTTTGAAATCCTGAAAAATCCCAGCAACCCGGTCATTCTGGGTAAAAAACTCGATTTTGCGGCATATGATATTGACGTGAAATTTGCGGACGATGCCCTTCGTGTTCTCGCTGAAAAAGCATTCAAAGAGAACACCGGCGCCAGAGGTTTGGTTAGTGCCATGGAAAAAGCACTCCTTTTGTTTGAAAAAAAATTGCCCTCATGCGATATTAAAAAATTTCCGGTAACGGTTTCCGTAATCCAAGATCCTGCAAAATCGCTTGAAAACATGTTGTCGTTATCAAACCGCAGCCAATTGGAAGAAACATTTGAAAAGCTTGCTGGTGATGAAAAAAAGTTCATTATTGCCTATTTGAACGCCAACAAGAAAAACTTGTCGGAAAAATACGGTCTTACGTTGACACCGTCTCGCATCCAAGTGGTGGCCTCTTATTACTCCGGTCATATTATGGATATCGAAAAGGTAATCAACAAAATCAAATCATTTTATGATGACATTAAAAAAATAGAACTTTTATTTTATAAAAATAACGACATTAATATTGTCCTGGAAGATGATGCAGTGGATTTTATTATCGAACAGTTTGAAAAGAACGATATTACTGTTGAAGATTATTATGAACAGCTCACAGACGATTTTAAACTTGGTCTGAATTTGATTCGGGAAAAAACCGGGAAAAACCGTTTTTTTATCACAAAAAGCGCTCTTTTTGATCCCGAGACGTTTATCAGCAAACTCATTAAAGATGAGATGAGCCATGGATTGTTGCCCGACTCTCGAAACCCGAACCTTGAACCCTGAACCTTGAACTTAGAAACCAAATTATCCATATGATCGGAATATCAAAACTTTACTGTGGAACCGTTGAACCGTCGGATGCCCTTCGTTATGGACGAATGTCGTCAAAATTACCGTCCCATCTTTTGCAGTTTTCCAGCGATAAACGGCCGGTAATCGTCTGGAATATTACAAAGCGATGCAACTTAAAATGCGTGCACTGCTATGCCCACGCAAAGGACATGGCTTTTGACAGTGAACTTTCAACCCTGGAAGGCAAAAATCTGTTGGATGATCTTGCAGAATTCGGGGTTCCGGTTATTTTGTTTTCCGGTGGGGAACCGCTGACCCGAAAGGATCTCCCTGAACTTGCAGCCTATGCCGTGAAAAAGGGTATGAGAGCCGTTATCTCAACAAACGGAACCCTGATTACCCCTGAAAAAGCCCAAACCCTAAAAGAAATCGGTCTGTCATATGTGGGCATCAGTCTGGATGGAATGGAAGAGATTAATGACCGGTTCAGAGGCATGAAGGGCGCTTTCAAAGCGGCTTTGCAAGGAATTGAAAACTGTAAAAAAGCAGGGATAAAAGTCGGGCTTCGCTTTACAATCAACAAATCGAATGTAGCTGAAATCCCAAAAATTTTTAATCTGCTCCAAGAGATGGATATTCCGAGAGCATGCTTTTATCATCTGGTGTATGCGGGTCGCGGAACAAATCTCGTAAAAGAAGATTTGTCCCATCAGGAATCCCGAAACGCCGTGGATCTTATCATGGATCTGACAAAACAATTACATGACAAGGGGCACATTAAGGAAGTATTAACCGTGGACAATCACGCGGATGGCCCGTACCTTTATTTGAGGCTGCTTAAGGAAAATCCGGAGCGGGCCCGGGAGGTTCTGGAACTTCTTCAAATGAATGAGGGCAACAGCTCCGGCATCGGCATCGGCTGTGTCAGCTGGGATGGAGAGGTGCATGCCGATCAATTCTGGCGTCATTACAGTTTCGGCAACGTCAAAGATCGGCCCTTTTCTGAAATCTGGACCGACACCTCGGATCCGCTGATAAAAAAACTTAAGGAGAAAAAAAAGTACGCCAAGGGAAGATGTGCAACCTGCAGATGGCTGGACGTCTGCGCCGGTAATTTCAGGGTACGGTCCGAAGCGGTAACCGGGGATATCTGGGCGCCGGATCCGGCATGTTATTTAACAGACGAAGAAATAGCGTGAGACCTTAGCAAAGCATCCCCTTTTGCCCAATTTCTACGCCTGCCCCGTGGAATGCGTAGCCTATTCCTCTGGGGTCAGACTCAGATTTTAATCCTCAAAATACCCAAACGTATTCCTGCGGTTAAAATCTTCGTCTTCCTTGAACTTGAACCCCGGTTAAATATTAAATACAGATTTAACTGGGCAGGCAAAATTGAACGCTTTGTAAAGGTCTCTTGGATAGTTAATACAAAAAATAGGAGCTGCCATGCTTTTCCCCGATTACAGACCAAGACGGTTACGGCAAAATGATGGGTTTCGACGGATGATTCGCGAAACCAGACTCTCGGTAGATGACCTGATCCTCCCCCTTTTTGCCATTGACGGCAAAGGGATTAAAAATCCAATCGATTCCATGCCCGGGCACTTCCAGCTATCCATAGACAATCTTGTTAAAATATCAAAAAAAGCACACGACCTGGGTATCCCGGCGATAATGCTTTTTGGAATACCGGACAAGAAAGATCCCCTGGCAACCCGCGCTTATGCAAAAGACGGCATTGTTCAAAAAGCGACCCGTGCTCTCAAAGACAAGATACCCGATCTTAATGTCATCACCGATGTGTGTCTGTGTCAGTACACGGATCACGGCCATTGCGGATTTGTTGACGGTCACATCATAGACAATGACGCCACCCTGGATCTTCTTGCCCGAACCCCTGGATCTTCTTGCCCGAACCGCACTGTCTCACGCAAAAGCCGGCGCGGATATGGTTGCCCCGTCCGATATGATGGACGGACGTGTGGCGGAAATTCGCACGATTCTGGATGAAAACGATTTAAGCAATATCCCGATAATGTCATATGCCGCCAAATATTGCTCCGCATTTTACGGACCGTTCCGTGATGCCGCGGACTCGGCCCCCAAATTCGGAGATCGCCGGACGTATCAAATGGACCCCGCCAATGCCCTGGAGGCCATTCGGGAAGTGAGCATGGACATAGAAGAAGGAGCGGATATCATCATGGTAAAACCGGCCCTTCCTTATCTTGACATTGTCTGTCGTATTCGCGAAGAGATAGATCTTCCCCTGGCAGCCTATAATGTCAGCGGGGAGTATGCCATGATCAAAGCCGCCGACAAAATGGGGTGGATAGACGGAAAAAAAGTCATGATGGAGTCTCTCACGGCCATTAAGCGGGCCGGTGCCGATATGATCCTGACCTATTTTGCTATTGAAGCTGCCGAAGAATTAAGCGCCTAAGCATCTTTGGAATCAACGCTTAGGACCAGCATCCAGAGACCGGTATCCGGTATCTGTCGCAATTGTAAAATAAATTTTGGAGTGAACGCATTTAACTTCGGTGCAGCGTAACGACGGCGTGTTTCTCTTGGAAACCGACTGACTGTTTGAAGGGCTTTAGCACGCGTTAGCCCGAAACGAATGAAAATATCACTTAAAATATCAATGGGATAATTTAGCGACGAAATGTACTTAATATTTCTGGCGCGGCTCGGGCTTACGGGTGCTTAAGCACGAGTTTCAGTCGGTTGGAAAGAGATATACGCCGTTGTGGAGCGTTCTCCCTATATTGAAATTCAAATGTTTTTGCCCTGAATTTGGACTGTGCAATTATTGACAAAATATTGTCAATGTCACTTTAATAAACGCCTAACTGTTTCGCAACAACATTATGAAAAACACGAACCACACCTCATCAGAAAACTCTCGTCCCGAAGCCAAAAACAAAGGCGCCGCGCTGCGCCTGGTTGCCTGGGAAACCACACGCAACTGCAACCTCGCCTGCGTTCACTGCCGCGCATCCGCCGAACACGGCCCATTCAGCGGCGAACTTGATACCCGGGCGTCTTTTCACCTTCTGGATCAGATTGCACAAGTGGGAGAACCCATCGTAATTTTGACGGGCGGAGAACCGCTGTTACGACCGGATATCTTTGATATCGCAACATACGGTACCGACAAAGGTCTTAGAATGGTCATGGCGCCGAACGGCACGCTCATCACTGAAAAAAACACCCGGCAAATGGCGGATGCCGGCATTAAACGCATAAGTGTCAGTCTGGATGGTGCGACCAAAGAAAGCCATGACCGGTTCAGGGGAGTGGATGGCGCCTTTGAAGGTGCGCTTCGCGGAATACGGCGGGTTAAAGAAGCGGGGATCGAATTTCAAATAAACACCACCATTACAAAGACCAATCTTAGTGAAATTCCAAAAATACAGGAACTGGCCATAAACTTAGGTGCAGTTGCTCACCATATCTTTCTGTTGGTTCCAACCGGCCGCGGCAAATATATTGTGGATCAGGAGATCACCGCAGAAGAATATGAGCGCACATTAAACTGGTTTTATGATCAGAGGGAAAAAACGTCTTTACAGCTTAAAGCCACATGCGCTCCCCATTACTACCGAATCCTCCGGCAAAGAGCAAAACTGGAAGGAAAGCCGGTCACCTTTAAAACCCACGGCATGGATGCCGTTACCCGGGGATGCCTGGGCGGAACCGGTTTTTGTTTTATTTCGTACCAGGGCATTGTTCAGCCCTGCGGATTTCTTCAGGTGAATTGCGGAGATATTACCAAAACATCCTTCGCGAACATCTGGAATAATTCAGACGTATTTTTATCGTTACGCAATTTTGATAATCTCAAGGGAAAATGTCACCGGTGTGAATACAGAAAGGTTTGCGGCGGCTGCAGAGCTAGGGCCTATGAAGCAACCGGAGATTATCTGGCCGAAGAACCCCTGTGCAGTTATCAGCCGGCTTCCATGAACCAATAATCAAATAATCAGTTTTGCCCGCGTTTTACCCTAAACATCATATTCCCTGCCCGGATCCACTTTTTTACATAACTACTTGAGTTTTCCCACTTTTTCTTCCACCGCTTTTAGGATCTTTCCGCTTCGAATGAGCTGCTTGATAGTATCAATGTCCGTGGACAGGATACGGTCGTTTTCCAAATGGGATACGGCATTTCTGATGACGGTATAAGCGGCCAAGGTGCCTTCTCCGGGTTTAACATTGGTGAAAAGATCCATTGCCTGGGCACCGCACAGCAATTCAATAGCAATGACATTTTCCGAATTTTTTACAACTTCTCTGCATTTTCTGGAGGATATGGTACCCATGGATACATGATCTTCCTTGTTGGCCGAAGTGGGAATAGAATCTACACAAGCGGGATGACTTAGAACTTTGTTTTCGGAAACAAGGGATGCAGCGGTGTACTGTGCAATCATGAATCCTGAATTAAGACCGCCGTCACTCACCAGAAATGCCGGGAGCCCGCTCAGTTTGGGGTTGACCAGTCTCTCGATACGACGTTCCGAAATGCTTGCAAATTCCGAAACTGCTATACAAAGAAAATCAATGGCCAGAGCCACCGGCTGACCATGAAAATTTCCCCCCAATAGAAATTCCTGAGACTCCGGAAAAATCAAAGGGTTATTTGTTGACGCGTTCATCTCTGTTTCCACCACTTTTTTGACGTAAGCGATGGCATCCTTGCCGGCGCCGTGGACCTGAGGGGAACACCTTAAGGTATAGGCGTCCTGAGTACGGCAGCAGTCCTTATGAGAGGTTACGATATCGCTGTTCCGGGTGATTCGATACATGTTATCGGCCGCGGCGGCCTGTCCCGGATGCGGTCGAACCTTATGAATTCTTGGATCAAATTCCATCCGGCTCCCCATAAGCACTTCCAGGCTCATGGCCGCCGCAATATCGGTCAATTTGGAAAGTTCCAAAGCATCATAGACCGAAAGTCCGCCAATAGCCGTCATGACCTGGGTGCCGTTGATCAACGCAAGTCCTTCCGCAGCTTCCAAGATAAGGGGGTCTAACCCACACTGTTTTAAGGCTTCTAATCCGGATATTCGCCGGCCCTTGTAAAAAGCTTCTCCCTGCCCGATCAAAACCAATGAAAGATGGGCCAGGGGAGCCAGATCACCGCTGGCGCCCACAGACCCCTTTTCCGGGACAACGGGACAGACCCCCCGGTTAAGAATCGTTATCAGATGATGAACGGTTTCCAGACGGATACCGGAATGCCCTCTTGCCAGGTCCTTGATGCGAAGCGCCATAACCGCCCGAACGATCTCTTGGTCGAAGATGTCCCCCACTCCCGCTGCATGACTCATGAGGATGTTTTCTTGAAGCTGCCGCGTGTCTTTTCTGGAGATGGGCACATCGCTCAGAGCCCCGAAACCGGTCGTAACCCCGTAAATGGTTTTTTCCTCCTGAACCCATTGTTCAATCAATTCCCGGGCGTTGTTTATCCGCTTTTGAGATTCTTTGCTTAATTGAACGGTGGCGCCCCGTCTTGAAATACTCACCAAATCATCAAGGGTCATGTCATCCATGCCCATATGGATTTTAGTCATAATACACCTGTTCCACTTTTTATGGTTGTCTGAACCTATGAACGGTAATATATTTTAGGATAAGGATTTTTTCAAATAAAAAGGGAGATCTGAAATGCGGTTACGGACGGAATGGTTGCGGCCGTGACGGCAAGATCGGCAGCGCTGTCCGCATTATATAATGTTAAAATAAATTTAAATTCGATTAAAGACCGTTCGTTTGTTTATGAGATGTCAAAACAGATAACGCATCTGGAAAATGAAATCCGGAGAAAAGAAAAACAAGTACTTTCAAAAGCGGATCTGTAACTGGATAGGGTTATTAATGGCCGCGATCCAGAAATTTCTACTATTCACCATCCTGACAAGTTTCGATTACATCTCGTGTCGCAACTGAAGGCAAACGGGCGGATCAGGTCCGCCTGGGGACTAATCCATGGCATCCACAACCTTGTACCCTTCCTTTTCCAGGGCTTTTTTGATAACCGTTGTATTGCAGGCCGAAAGCCGAAAATAATATACCCGTTTACTGATTTCTTGTGCGGTAATCCCAACGTTTATAATATCTCCGCCATTATCGTTTATAATCTGTGAAACGTTTCTGAATGCACCCCGCTCATCACCAACAACCACGTCAATACGGGAACTGGCGGTTAGAAGACCCATCATGTCAATAAAAGCCCGGAGGATGTCCGTCCCGGTAATTATTCCGACCAGTTTGTCGTTTTTTACAACCGGCATCCCACCGATTTTGTGCTTATAAATGAGTTGGGCCGCAATCTCCACGTCATCATCGGGCCGAACCACAATAGGATCCCTTATGATCAAGTCCGCAAGAGATACATCTCCCAGCATGGAAGGAATAAAGCCCTGTTTCAAATCCGAAAGA
>JAFDEW010000028.1 GCA_019310125.1 Deltaproteobacteria bacterium
TCCCATTTTGATATTCGGGAGAAAGGTACGTAAAGTCAGTACCGGGTGCCAGGAAGCCATGGCTGATATGAGTTCTTTTCTGCATGAAACTTTTGCTGGAAATAAAATTGTGAAGGCTTTTGGAATGGAGCCCTATGAAAAAAAACGTTTTTTTGAAAAGACACGCAGGCTATTAAGACTTGAGATGAAGGAAGTTAAGGCCAGAGTGATATCGAGCCCCATTAATCTATTTTTAGGAGGTGTAGGGGTTGCCATAATTATTTGGTATGGAGGATCAAAAGTAATTGCGGGAGATTATACAACAGGAACCTTTATTTCCTTTCTCGCGGCTGTTTTATTATTGTATGCGCCGATTAAAAATTTAAGTAAGCTTAATAATGCCATTCAACAGGGACTTGCCGCTACCGACAGGGTTTTTGATATCATTGAGAGGGAATCGGAAGTCAGAGAACAAAAGAATCCTGTTATAATAAAACCGGGACCTCACAGTGTTACATTTAAAAACGTCTTTTTCAAATATGAAAAAGAGATGGTTTTAAAAGATATTAACATCGATGCCAAAGCCGGAGAGATTCTGGCACTGGTAGGTATGAGCGGGGGCGGCAAGACATCACTTGTTAATTTGATACCGAGATTTTATGACATCACCAAAGGAGCTATCCTGATTGACGGAACGGACATCCGAAATTGTTCCATATCGTCACTCCGTGCGCAGATTGCAATTGTTACTCAGGATCCAATCCTTTTCAACGATACTATCAGAAATAATATCGCTTATGGAAACCAGGATGCATCTAACAAAGAAATCGAGCGCGCTGCAAAGGCTGCGTATGCATATGATTTTATACAAAATTTTCCGGATAAATTTGATACGACCATTGGGGAACTGGGCGGACGCCTGTCAGGTGGAGAAAAGCAGCGTATCTGTATTGCCCGGGCTTTGCTGAAAGATGCTCCCATATTAATCCTTGATGAAGCAACATCGTCACTGGATACAGAATCCGAGATGCTTGTTCAAAAGGCTCTTGAGAATCTGATGAAAGGACGTACAACATTTGTCATTGCCCACAGACTATCTACCATCAGCTATGCTCACCGGATCATTGTCATTGTAAACGGGCGAGTTGTGGAAGAGGGAAAACATGAGGAGCTAATTGCACTTAAGGGGGAATTTAACAAGCTTTACCAGATGCAATATAACACTGGCAATTCAGAAAAAGCGGTATCAAAATTCAGCGCAAAAAAGCATGCCGGCAAGCCTTGTTCCATATGATTTAAATCGCAATTTTGAAAAAAAAATCTCGCCATGTCCATTGGTATGATTATGTAACATCTCATTATCGCAAAAAAATCCCAAAATTTTTATGAAAATCAACTCCATTATATATAGATATGTGTTCAAAGAGATGATTCCTCCTTTTGTCATCAATCTGATGTTTTTTACTTTTGTATTTTTGATGGCTGAGATGCTTAAAATTGCCGACATGGTTATTAATTACAGAGTTGGTGTGTTTACCGTCTTGCTAATATTTGTGTATTCCACTCCTTATTTCCTCACTTTTGTTATACCCATGTCGATCATGATGGCGGTTCTACTTACCTTCCTGCGATTGTCCGGTGATAATGAGATTGTTGCATTAAAAACCAGCGGCATGAGCATATACGGGTTACTTCCGCCTGTGGTTTTATTTTGCCTAATAGGGTGCTTGCTTACATTTTTTATGACAGCTTATGGAATGCCGTGGGGAAGACTATCGGTCAAAGAATTGACGTATCGCGTTGTTTCTTCCAATCTCGAAATAGGACTCAAAGATAGAACATTCAATGACAGTTTTAAAGACGTTATGCTTTATGTAAACAAAATAAATCCTAAGAACAAAGAACTTCAGGATATTTTTATCGAAGATAAAAGGACCCAAAACATTGTCAGCACTGTTGTTGCACCAAAGGGAAAGCTTTTCAGCGAACCCGACAAACACATTTATAATTTATTGCTTTACAATGGCGTCATATATCAAGTTAATCTAAAGAATAGGCTGGCCAATTCCATTGATTTTGAAACTTACGAGGTGCGCCTTGATATTAAAAATGCGGCTTCAAGATTGAAACGAGGGACTAAACACAGAAAGGAGATGGGTCTTGCTGAATTGCGGCAATATTTGAATAATAGCACTATAAAGGATGCTAATTATTATAACGCGTTAATGGAGTTGTATAAGAAGTTTTCAATTCCAGTTGCATGTTTTGCCCTCGTACTTCTGGCTGTTCCATTAGGTATACAGTCCAGATCTGCAAAAAGATCCTTTGGGCTGGTGCTGGGCCTCATTTTCTTTTTGATTTATTACATGTTGTTATCTGCAGGGTTGGTTTTTGGTGAAACAGGCGCTTATCCTCCGATCATGGGAATGTGGGTTCCAAATATTGTACTGGGCGGTTTAGGCCTGTATCTTCTGGTTAAAACGGCCAATGACCGTCAATTGAGGGTCAATGCTATTGCGAATCTGATAAAAATGATTAAATCTCGATTGGCCGGATATGAAGGGGCTTAACGTATAGAAGAGTAAAGAAAATGAGGGGTGCGGCATTTTAAGTAAATTTTCATCCGATTTCTAAATTCCAAATTTTCGAATTGTTAGGGGTATGTACTTAATCGAAAAATATGTGACAAAGGAGATATTAAAATACTTTTGTATTCTTCTTGCAACTGTGGTCAGCATATATTTAGCGGTCGATTTTTTTGAAAAAATAGATAATTTTATGGAAGCCGGCCTTCCATTTTCAAAAATTATAAGGTTTTTTTATCTCAAGATACCGTCGATAGTTGCACGAATTGCGCCGGTCGGCATTCTTCTGGCTATTCTTGTTGTTTTCGGCTTGATGAATAAGAACAATGAGATCATCGCGTTAAAAAGCAGCGGTGTAAGTATCTATTACCTTTTAAAGCCAGTCGTATCAATTGGACTATTCTTAAGCATCCTCATTTTTTTATTATCAGAGTTGATTGTGCCGATTACAATAAGTAAGGTCAACAGGATCTGGAATTTAGAGGTTAAGAAAAGATCTTCTGTTGTATCTAAGGGAAAGAATATATGGATTAAGGATAACCATGCCATATACTATATTACATATTATAATCCTGTAAACAGTACTATTTTTGGGGTCACTCTTAATTTTTTCGATGATGAATTCAGATTAACCCGAAGGATTGACGCAAAAAAAGGTGTCTTCGAAAAAGGACGATGGATTTTCTATGAAATTATTGAGCAAAAATTTGATAAAAAAAACAACAACCACCGTGTTGCATTCCATGAAGAGCGGGAGGAACTGTTCCATTTTTTGCCAGAGGATATAAAGAGGGTGGTTAAAAAGTCGGAGGAAATGAATCTGTTGGAGCTATCAGAGTATATCAAGAATATTGAAAACGAAGGATACGATGCTTCTGTCTACAAAGTAGACCTGTATGCTAAGCTCTCATTGCCTTTTGTCTGTTTCATCATGTGCTTGGTGGGGACAGGCGTTGGGGGTCGAGATAAGAGAAAGGAAAGTCTGTCCGTTAGTATATGTTACGGTATCGGAATAGTCTTTTTTTACTGGGTTTTTTATAGTTTTTGCCTGTCGCTTGGATATGGAGAGATGCTTACTCCTTTTGTTGCCGCATGGACTGCAAATTTTATTTTATTATGTTTCGGTCTGCTTGCTTTGCTGAATGCTGAATAAACCCTAACGGTTCAACATTAATAATTTTTTTAGTATCAAATAAGTATCCTTGATCCAGCATGATACCTTTTCAACAACTGTCCATTTGTAGTATTCTCTGTCCTTTTCAGACACGTTTTTATATCCGCCATATTTTAACTTCACCCAGGCGTTGAAATCAAATTTACTTGCGATGTTATACAGGCAGTGGTTTAAAGGTGCAAAACCCGATTTCCTGATAACAGCAGCACCAAAGTCTATTATATAAGGGATCTTTCCTTTTACAACGATAAGGTTGTCTTTTTTCTTAAGGTCTGTATGTGCGACTCCAGTTTTATGCAGCTCTTTGATCAAATTCAACAGATCTTCAAAAAATTCACTTCGATTTGTAATTTGAGCACTTCTAATTGGAACGCCGACGATATATTCAAGCACCAGATACCGACCATCTATGAGGCCGTAACAGCGAGGTATATGCTGTATTTCAGATAGCCTTGAGTAGATTTTGTATTCCCTGCGCAGCATCGCGATGCGGATGACTTTGCCTAACCCCCACCCTATAGGCGCCTTGAGGACTAAACGCTGGCCTTTGGATTCGTAAAGGTAGACACAGCCCTGATAGCCGTGGCTAAGAATGTTCGTCTCGGTTTTGACGCCCACCCTGATCCACTGAAGGAGTTCGCTTTCAGTAATGTTTTCTATTTCTCTGATCATCGGTATAATTGGGAGTTCATTGGAGGAGCCCCGTGGAAAGGATGTAAAGCCAAAACAGTAAAAACAAGGCGATAATAGGCTCACCGTTTTGCCGCAAGCTTTGCCTGAACGACCAGCCGCCGCGTTGCCCCGGTTGGTAGGGGGTAAAGCGAGGAATAAGCGCTCGCGTCTCTTTGCGCCATTTCTCCCAATCCTCTTTAAACATGCGATTAAGTTTTTCATCCTCACGGCGGATGGCAGGAGGGTAAAAGAGAAGCACCATCAATATAAAGAGGGGAATGCTCCACCATAGGCTAGAGGCAAGAGCAAAACCAAATCCTAAAGTTAGGTTGCCCACATAGAGAGGGTGTCTGACATAGAAGTAAGGACCGTCTATAGCAAGGGCCTTGTTCTTTTTAATATGCCCCGATGCCCACATTCGTGCTGCAACACCTAAGATAACCAGCACAGAACCGACAGAAAACAAAAGTTTCTCAGGTTTACCTGCAACACTGAAAAGGATGACTAAACAGATTCCGAGGAATTGACGGAAGCGTTCCCTGTGAAATCGAATATCGTCAAAGAATTTTTGCAGCCCAAAAGACATTGGCATTGATTTTATTCTCCTTTGATTTTCGTACTGCCATTGTATAAGAATTGAAGCCTATTCCAATAAAACGTTACTTTTAGCCGTAAATAAAGTCAAGCGCTATTTTGGAGGGATTGCCACTAAGGATTTTACCTTCTTTTCCATTGGGTTATTCAAAAAATACTTTGTGTAGCATAAAACGACTTGATTAAAAATTAGGCGGTGGATTTTGGGTTAATACCTCCTTGATAGGAGACACTATATGTGTTAAAAAGTAATATCTTAATAAGGTTTATTGCTGGTTGTGTTGCTTCTTACAGGAAATGTAGGGGTATTTTTTGTGTTCGGGTTAGATAGAGACAAATTAATGGCGACTCCAGGAAATGTTAAGGAAAAAATCCAAGAGATTATGACTGGCGGAAAGCCAAGCGGATCCTTATTTCTTAAGCTTTTTCTTTTTGCAATATCAATTGGGTATGGTGGAATAATCAGGCTGAGGGAAACATTATACAAAAAAGGTCTGTTGCCGTCAAAAAGACTGCCCTGCCCGGTTATTTCTATCGGAAACATTACGGTTGGCGGGTCCGGGAAAACACCCATGGCCATTTATGTTGCGGAGCTAATCAAGCATCTCGGGTATGGTGTTGTCATTATCAGCAGAGGATATAAAGGCCAAGCAGAGAAGGTCGGTGGCGTGGTATGTGACGGGCGTAAAATTTGTATGGGGCCGGATACAGCAGGCGATGAGCCGTTTATGGTTGCCCAGAGGCTAAAAACGGTTCCTGTTATTGTTGGGCAAAACCGTTTTAAAGCCGGTAGATTGGCGATACGGGAATTTAAACCGGATGTTTTACTGCTTGACGATGCATTTCAGCATTTAAAGCTCCATCGAGATTTAGACCTAGTACTTTTAGACAATAAAGACCCGTTGGGCAATACTTATCTTTTTCCAAGAGGCACCCTAAGAGAAACCGCTTCTGCATTGTCGCGGGGAGACGCTGTGATTTTAACCCGATCGGATATGGGAAAGGCGCCGTCTTTGGGCCAAATAAAAAAACATTTTCCGAGGAAGCCGATTTTTCATTCATTTCATACCCCATATATTTATAAAATTGTTACAGAAAACAGTTTGAAATCGAGAGATCGGCTAACTATTTCCTCCAAGTATGATTTTGATATTTTTAAAAATAAGAGGGCTATTGCTTTTTCCGGGATAGCAAGCAATGATGATTTTCGCCGAACCATTGAGAGTTTTAAATGTAAAGTAGAAAAATTTTCAGGATTTCCGGACCATCACCCGTATTCGGATAGAGAACTTGATGAAATTGTGAAATCAGCAATGGATCTATCGGCAGAATTTATTTTTACCACAGAAAAAGATTATGTCCGGATTGCTCATAAAATAAAATGGCCCATCACCCTGGTTATCATCGGGATAGAGATTTCCTTTGGAGAAAACGATATTGCTTTTAAATCCTTCATTAAAAGACGGCTCAAAGGACTTATACCTTGAACAATCACAATTTCAGAACTCCTGACCTATATACATAGTTTCAACGTGATATGAAGGTTTAGTCGTAATTTCAGATGCAACAATTTGAACATCGAACCCTGGTCGCCTCTGGCGCCGCCGAAGGCGGGTAAACGTCAAACGTTCAACGTCGAATGTGGAAGGCGCTTGGCTTTATCTTTATTATAAATAGCATAATACATTATTCGATGTTCAAAGTTGGATGTTCGACGTTCATCTTTTAAATGATTATAGTCAAAACAGGCAATTAGGCGGCAGTTGTTTTTCCAAGCGCTATAGAAAGTTTTTCCTGGATAGATTCAACGCTGATACGCTGCATACATAATCTGTGGAGGTCAGGGCATTTCTTTTTATAACAGGAAACACAGCTTACCCCGGATTGAACGACAAGGTGTTCACATTTATAAGGCGCTGCCCGTTTCGGAGATGTTGGACCGAAAAGAGACACATAGGGAGTTCCCACCGCTGCTGCCAAATGACCCGGCCCCGAATCCGGTCCTAAACCGGCAGCAGCGGCCTTGAGCACGGCTACAAGCTCAGGAATCGAGGTTTTTCCCACAAGATTGATTAATTCATGTGAGCCAACTTTTCGGCACAGTTTTGTTGCAGATGATACTTGTGAGCCGTCACCAAGCAGCACAACCGCCTCTTTCATTGAAGAAAGAATATTTTTTACCAGTTCATAGTATCCTTCAAAGAACCAGTCTTTGGATTCCCAAGATGATCCCATTACCACTGCGATAAAGGGTTTACTTATTTTAGCGACAATATCCGGCAGATCAGATTTTTCATCAAAGCAGGAAAAACCAAAGTCCAGAAAAGCAGGCTCAGATAACCCCAGGTATTCTGTAAATTTAAGATAATGATGCAATTTGGGCAACTCAAGCTCATCCCTGACATGGGGGATGTATTCGTTATTAAAGATCCAGTTAAATTCCCCTGAATTACGGCGATTAAAGCCGATTCGTCTTTTCGATCCGGAAAGAAACGAGAAAAAGCCACTCTTTAAGTGACGCTGAAGATCCAGAGTGATGTCGAAGTGTTCTCGGGATAAGTCTTTATACAGATCTCGTATTCCTAACATATGTCTGGGTCTGTTAAAAACGATCATTTTGTCAATCTGTGGGTGTAAACGGACCACTTCCGAGCACGTTGGCTCTACAAGCCATGTTACCCTGCTTTTCGGCAGATTGTTTTTAATATGTGACACCAGGCACAGACCTCGTGTTACATCTCCTATAGACCCCATTAGAATGATGAGGATTGATGGTGCTGAAGGTAATATTTTAAAAGTGGGTGTATCCATAAAAAAGCCTTTAATCGGGGTGTGAATCACGGCTGTTGGCAATATGAAAGTCCATATTCGTCTGCGATACGTATTTAGCTTTGGGGAAAAGGTGTCAGGTTTCAGGTGTCAGGATCGAGAAACTTGAAGAGCTAAAACCTGAAACCTGAACACTGACACCTTTCAATTGAACTCAATAACAAACAATCTTGATTTACACCCCTTTAATCGGTAATTAATTATGTAGATATTACAGATGGTTAAACCCATTAACTTCGCTGAGAATCTCCGGTAGCCCATGCTTTTGTATTGCCCGATTCCAGCGACGCAGGTATCGAGTTCTTAGTACATCTTTATCTCCGTGAAAAATACCCCCCTTGTCAAAGTCAAGAAGGTAAATTTGGTTTTGATTGTCCACTACTACATTTCCGGGATGTAAATCGGCATGTAAAATTTTATTTTTTATGAGCATTGAAACTTGCTTAACGACTGCTTTCATTGCCATACGGGCCTGTTCTTCATTTGAACGACTTATTTGGACAAGTGTCTGATGATCTTGGATCTCTCGGGTTACCAGCCAACATTGATAGAACAGGCGGCCTCTATAAGCAAAGGCAACCGGCTCAGGGGCATTTATGCCTAAACTTCTGACTTTCTGCAACAGTTCATATTCAATTTGGCAACGCGTTTTTCCACATTTAAGATACCGTTTTTTGATCAGATATCGAATGACTCCTCCCCGTCTATAATATTTAATAACTACAGATCCTATGCCTTGAAGCTGTGTAACTGTAATGGAGGTTCTTCCGCCGAGGGCTGAATTAGCACTATTTTTTGGTAAATTAAAGAATCTAATGAGTTGTTTCAGTTGCTGGTCGGCTATATCTGACAGTGATCCAAAATGATATGAATCATATGTGTTAATTTGATGCATGAAAGTTCATTTATTAAATTATAAAATCCTGATTTCTATATAAAAATAATTTTCATTTTTGAGTCATACGACTATAGATAAATGGAGGTAGCGTGTCAAGAAAGTTGTGTTCAGTGTGATTTCCATATGATTCCGTTTTATTTCCGGATAATGTAAAAAATCCTTTTAACCCGGTAAAATTCAGTTTTAGGATTACAACAAATCCCTTGGATAAAAAGCCATTGTCTATTCTGACAAAAGATGCTTTAAATAAGTCCAACAAGAAAAGTGAGCAACAGGCAACGCGCAATGAAAACAGCAATAATAGGCGCCGGAAGAAGCAAAAGCGGCATTGGACAATATATCGGAAAATATTTTCAAAGAAACGGGGCAAGTGTCATATCGGTTTTGGGAACAACAGAAAAAACAGCCCGTAAGGCGTCTTCTATTCTAACACAATATGGAATCCATGCTACTTACTATACGGATTTTAACAGTATGATGAAAAGTGAACGACCCGATGCGGTTGTTATCGCTTCCCCGGCACTGACTCACTATGACTATTTAATAAAATGTGTTAAAGAGGAAGTGCATATATTTTGTGAAAAACCATTTGTTTGGCAGGATAAAAATGATTTTGATATAAATTCATTACGTAAAAACATCTTTGATACCGCCGAAAGCAATAACCAGACAATAGCAATGAATTCTCAATGGCCTTTTTCACTGCCATACTATGAAGAACTTTGTGGGCCAATCGATTATCAAAAAGTTGACACTTTTTTTATCAGGCTGTCTCCCATTGTTTCCGGAAGAGAGATGATTTTAGAATCTGTTCCACACGCTTTAAGTATTTTATATACTGTATTTGGTGATGGAGAAATTGGCAGTATACGTATTCAAACGTATAAAGAAAAAATAATAACTATGTTTCATTATATCTTTACCACCGGTTATTGTGATGTTATGATTGAGCTTGTAAGAACAATTCTTCCTCCGCGCAGTTTTTCATATGGGTTCAATGGTAAGATTATTCATCGGCTCCTGGATCTCGATATCTATGATATTTTTTTTAAGTGTTCAGATAAAATTTTGAAGATAAGAGATCCGTTAGAGCTATCGGTGCAAGATTTCATTTCGGCAGTTAAGGAAAAGCGGGAGCCGCTTATCGGTAAAGCACATATTATGAGCAATATGTCTTTGTTAAAAAAAATTTACGATTGTTGTGAAATAAGTTGAGAGATTAATATGAAGAAACTAAAGCACAAAGAACATGATTTCAGTTCCAAATTAAGGCAATCTTCGGTCATAGAAAGCCTTAAGAAATATATTACCTGGCAACGAAATGCCGGAATGACGGGTGCCGGCCATGCGCTGCCCAATTTGGCACCCATATCCATAAACCTGGATTTGACATCCGCTTGTAATTTCTCATGTCCGCACTGCGTGGATTCAAAAATTATCAATACCGGAGAATACCTAAGTATAGAGGATGTCAAGCATAGTTTGGATACCTTAAAATCCCGAGGGTTGTTATCCGTTATCCTCTTGGGAGGGGGGGAACCCACCCTGTACAAAGATTTTGGTGAAATTGTCAATTATATAAAAAGCATAGGGTTGCAGCTGGGTATCGTAACCAACGGATCACGACTGGGTCGCGTTGCAAAGGTTGCAGCTTTATTGGAAAAGCATGACTGGGTAAGGGTGTCTCTGGATGCTGCGAGTCAAGAAACCTTTGTCAAACTCCACAGACCCAAAACCCATGTAACTTTAGATGACATACTCCATAGTGCTAGAGAAGTGAAAATACATAATCCGAATATTTCCCTGGGCTATTCATTTGTTATTGTGTGGGAAGGATTATACTTAAACGGACATGAACTTTGCCCGAATATCCATGAGATGACCGAAGCCGTGAGATTGGCTCGCACGTACGGCTTTGATTATATTTCTTTTAAACCCTGTCTGATCCGAATTCCAGAATCTCAGAAAGAAACGCTTTTAGACAGCATTGACAGAGAAAAAGAACACCGAATTATAGAACAGATTAAAAATAATTTTCATGATGCAAAACGGGCTGCAGACAATAAGATAAAGGTCCTTGAAAGTGTTAATTTACGGGCAATGATGGATAATAAGGTGCATGAACTGAAAAGGCAGCCCAAGATATGTCATTTGCAGTTTTTCAACACGGTGGTCACGCCGTCTGGAATTTTTCACTGCCCGGCCTTCAGAGGAGTTGAAAAGGCCAAACTTGCAGAATTTAAGGGATATGCGGGAAAAGAAAACTTCGATCAAACATTACAAAACCTGACTCATTCTATTACCCTCTTTAATGCTGAAAAGGAATGCAGTGCTGTGGGATGCTTTTATCATCATGTCAACTGGTGGATTGAAAATTTTATACATTCGGATAAAAGCGTTGATGAACTAGAAGAAATACAAGACGACGACTTTTTTTTATAATAAAGTGTTTGTGAAAAACATTTTGGGGTAGCTATTCCGTGGATTTAAAGCGTTTGAGGCGGTGCTATTTGACTGATTCTGGATGCCGGATGCTTGATCCTGGATAAAAATTGTAGGGCTTCCTTATAAATATCCAGTATCCAGCAGTATCCAGTATCTTGCCTCAATCAGCTTCAGGTTGTATGTTATTTAAATGATGGGTGGACCCCAAAAATATTTTCCTAAGAGCTACAGTATACCATGAGTGTTAAAAAAATATGTATTGTACATCTGAATCAAATTGGGGACTTGATTTTTTCCCTGCCCCTGTTAAAGGCCCTAAGAGAAAACCATCCGGATGCATCTATTCATTCTTTGGTTAAACCGTATCTGCAAGAACTGCTTGTTGATTCACCGTTCGTTGACAGGGTAATCCCTCGAAAAAGCGGACTGGCAGCTAAATTTAAGCTTTTAAAAAACATACGCAAGAACAAGTATGACTTGGTGATATCTCTTGCCAGGTCTGAAGAATGTCTGATGTTAACCGCGTTAAGCGGAGCAAAAACCAAGGCCGGATTTTCTTATTTTCCATGGGACTTGTGTCTTAATATAAAAGAAACCATCGAAGGCCATAACAGTTGGTATAATAATGCCAAGCTGTTAAAACGTCTGAACGTCACGGTCACAAAAACGGATTATGTTGGGCTTTTGAACGTGAATAAGACCAAACCTGATCCGAGCTTACCGGAAAAATTCGTCATCATTTCTTCCGGTACGTCTAAAAGAAGATTTACCAAGACCTGGCAAAAAGAAAAATTCGCACAGTTGATGCTGTTGCTAAAAGAAAAATATGGGTTATCCGCTGTTCTTGTGGGAGGTATGGACAATCAAGAGTACAACAGCGAGATCATAAGGATTCTAAAGAAAAAGGACCGGGAAAAGGATATTGATTTTCTGGATTTGACAGGTAAAATCGGCCTTGCCAGTCTTTGCTCGGTTATAAAAGAAGCAAGCTTATTTGTGGGTATTGATTCCGGTGTTATGCATATGGCCTCTTGTTTGGATATTCCTGTGGTGGGGCTTTTTGGCCCCACCGATCCGTTTTATGTGGGACCTCAAAACAAGAAGAGTATTGTGGTGAGAGAGGAATCCATGGAATGTGTGCCCTGTTATTTAAAGGATTGCAAGCACAGAGATTGCATGAAAAACTTGGGTGTATCTAAAGTGTTTGAAGCCTGTAAAAAGCTATTAATTCAACAAGTTAGCTTAAATCAAGTATGATTAAAATTTAATGATACGGGAATCTATACCAGCAATGATAGAAAAACATATTCAACAACCCTTCAAGGAGCAAGATAGATTGCGAGGCAAATTTGCAACTTTTATCGCAAGTGTTCCCCATAAGCATATTGCAAGCATGGGCAGGGTGTTAGGGATGCTTATGTATGGTATAGATGTGAGGCATCGACGGATCGTCAGGCGCAACTTGAAATTTGTCTATCCGGAATGGCCGCACGAACGAGTTAAAAAAGTTTCCCAACGCGTTTTTCAAAACCTGGGTATTACTATTCTGGAAATTTGTCAGATGATCTGTTTTTCAAGGGATGATATCTTAAAAAAAGTTAAAATAAAAGGTGAAGAGCACCTATTGAATGCCCTGCAAAACAATAAGGGAGCAATTTTAATTACTGCACATTTGGGTAACTGGGAAATTGTGCCGTTATTTTGGCCCCTGTATTTCAAGACGCCGCTCACCGTTGTCGCCAAACAAATTCAAAACAAAATAATTAATCGATGGATTCATGGACTCAGGACTCGGTTCGGGAGTAGAGTTATTTATAAAGATGTGGCCTTGCCTGAAATGACTCGAACCTTGCGTAACGGTAAGATGCTTGGGATATTGATCGATCAGGGGATCAAAATTTCTCTTGGAGTAAAAATTAAATTTTTCAATAAATTCGCAACAGCAACACCCTCTGCATCCCTATTGGCCATGCGATGTAACAGCCCGGTCTTACCTGCTTTCTGTACCAGAAATGCCGATGGTGCATTCACCATTAACTTAGAACCGCCTCTGGTTTTAAAGAGAACCGGTGATCTTAGTGCGGATTTGAGGACGAATACTCAAATCATGACAGATGCTATCGAAAAAATGGTTCGGAAATATCCGGAACAATGGTTTTGGGTTCACAAGCGGTGGAGAAAGTACTATCCACATGTTTATCCGGAAGATATCGCCAGACGCCAACGTCGCAGAGCAAAAAAAAAATAGACGGATTCAATCTGAGAATACCTGAAGATTTTGCTTTCAAATTTTTTATGCCAATACGTGGTTCATCATAATCATACCACTCTGGACTTTATCCTATATTAAGCTCAAGAAAGCGGATCATTACCAAAGGGTTAAGATAAATTAAAAAGAATGGCCGCATGAAGTGAAAAGAGATTCTCAGAGAATACTTCTCTGGATTATTAGCAAAGGCATTTATTCTACTATTTGAAGTTCTTTAATAGCTTGCTAACATTTGAACTTAACTTATGTCATATACAACCCGAGAGATAGAATTAAATATGGTTTTGAAAAAAGTAACTGAATGGTCGGAAAACAAACAGGGATTATATTTCATCCTATTCATCTCCGCTACCTTAAAGCTTTTAATCTTTTGGGCATTATCAGATACATCCATTAACCGTGATGGCGTACTCTATATCTCGGCGGCACAACAGTTTGCCGAAGGAAATTTCAAAGAGGGGCTATCCTTATATCCAATGCCATTATATCCCGTTCTAATTGCAATCGTTCACCTTATTATCCCAAATTGGGTGATGGCCGCCAGGCTTATTTCTTATACCTCCCTGGTTCTGTTGGTCATTCCCCTCTACCATATTATCAACCATCTTTTTGGACGGGGCGCTGCTTTCTGGGGATGTTTTGCCTTTGTTCTGGCTCCTATACCCAATGGCTGGGTCGTAGGTGTGATCCGCGGACCATCTTTTGTATTTGTCTTTGCATGGACCGTTTATTTTGCTCTGCTAGCTGTTTGTTCGAAAGGGATTAAATATTTTTTTATAGCTGCTTTCTTTGGGTGGCTTGCTGTATGTCTGAGGATTGAAGGAATAATATTTATTCCTTTTTATTTTCTGTTTCTCCTTGGCCTGACCATCAGCAGAAATCGTGAAAGACCATATTTTTTGAAAGGAATTTTGATTTGGATTATTTTTCCGCTATTTCTTTCATCAGTTTTTTTGGTCTTTTTTGGTACTGAAATAATGTCCTATAACCGGGGGGGTGAGGTCTGGCTTGTGGTTAAAGACATTTTTCATCTTAAATTTCTCGACAATTATTATCGAATATACGGTCATCTCATCGCTAGACACAATATGCCGATTATTTATCTTTTCGGACTGCTTGAAACGTTAATCAAAGTCATTTTTCCGTTCTTCGTTGTTTCCCTATTTTGGGGTTTCAGAGATTCACTGACGAGATCCCGACTGTTTTTACTCAGTCTGGTGCTTATCTATCTCTTTATGTGCTACTATTCATATGTTGTACGGGATTTTATTCAGAAAAGATTCTTTTTTGTTCCCGCATTTCTCCTCTATGTCTGGATCGGCAGAGGGATTGAGCGGATGTTTATGCTTGTTAGACAATCTGTGAGACCGCAGCTTTTTGCCGTGGTTTTTGCAGTACTGTTTTTTATCTCACCTGTTTATAAAAGCGTTCATTCAATTGGTAAACAAGATAACGTTATTACCCTTACCGGCAAATGGATAGCGACGCGACCGGAATTAGCTGAGGCTAAAATCGCCACAAATGATTCCAGGATTCTCTTCTATGCGGGGAGAAAAACCTTTGGAGGGAATACAAAAAAAAATTTTAAGCCATATGCCAGATTAAAATATGACTATTCAGGCATGGAACAGTTAGCCGCCGAGAACAAGAAAGATATTCTTATCATCAGAACATCAAGCAAGGGAAAAGATATGCCTTCCGGGTTCAAGTATTATAAAAAGGTAAAGGAATTTATAGGCAAAAAAAGGATTGTCGCTGTTTTTTGTTCCACGGAATTTTTCAAGAAACTTAATCAAGAAGATAATTTATAATATAAAAGATAATCCTGCTTTCAGCACTATTTGTCATTTCGAGGTTGAACATTACACATACTGTCGTTTGATAA
>JAFDEW010000029.1 GCA_019310125.1 Deltaproteobacteria bacterium
GCTGGGTCCGGAAATACCCAAGTGGATACGAGTTCTACCGGTTAGCGGAAGCTTGTCGATTTTGCGGTCTTCAATAAACACCCCGTTACCGCTTTGCAGATCTTGAATCCACCACTGACCATCTTCTATAAACACATCCGCATGATACCGGCTGACCTCTTTGTTTTTGATCTGCAACTGACAGCTTGAATGTCTTCCGATGCGAAAACGATCTGTAAAAACAAATTCAGTGATATCAGTCAATCCGCTTTCAATAGTAATTTTCAGTTTCGGGACATCGGAAAATCCCATTTTGTTTATACCTATAACCTGATCCAGTGTTTATTTGGAGGAATGTGCTTTATGTGATACCTTCTCAACCGTGACAGGCATCATAAATCAAAAAATCATAAAAAATAGAAAACCGAAACGTAACTATTTTTTTAAAAATGAGGATTTTAAAAATGAGGATCTGCTTCCTTTGTTTTTCAATGGCCATTCTCAGGGAATATCGGTGGTCACCTGCCCTGGAAAAGTAATTGAAATTGCACCACCCCATGTGCACATGCACGTGCTCGTGTCATTTAAGGCCGGCATGTTGCCAATGGGTACTGTCGGTGAACCGGGCACCCACGGAGCAGCGGTCACCGGCACACACGGCGCCGGCGTGGGCACCCCCAAGGCCGCCGATGTCGCCGCTATCACGGCCGGATTCGAAGGGGCGGTGCATGCTCCAAATGTCGGAATGTTGACCACGGGCTTGTGATCCATTATGTTTGCCGCAGGCTGATTATTCACCATCACCCGGTTGGCCGGCAGAACCACCAGGGACGCCGGGGCCACACCGAAGCTGCACTGCATCATCGCGCCCATGACTACCTGTTTTGCCATAGCAGGATGCTCCTTCTTACCTGTTCCTCTGTCACAAGTATTTTATTCTTAACCGGAAGATATGACAGAGTACCGATTCTCCATGTCGATTCCGATCTTCTTATGTTACAGAATGTATCTTGCAAGCCGCCCCTTTGTTCTTTTATATATCAAACACAGAAATATCTACATCGGGAGGCTTCTCTCCGGGAAACGCCTTACCCAATACTTCACTGAGCAGCGGTGGGGGGACGAGACGGGGTTGTGCCTTGCTACCAGCCTCCATTTCCCACCATTTCTTTTTATCATTCACCGGGATTTGATTCGTTCCGCAGTGGATCTCTCCATCCTCAATATGGAAATTAGGGTCATTCAAAAATTCAACTATCAATTTCATATCACCCAGTTCAAGACCGATGTATTCCTGAAAGAGGTAACAGCCGTCAACTATTGGCCCGAACGGTTTGGGAATCAGGCAATGAGTCGATTCCGGGCTGTTAATGACTAACATATTAACCGAGTCTCCCGTTACACCGACGGCCCCGCCGGCACCGAAATTAAGTACCAAGGGGACCGGCAGGTACTCAAATGTCACCGGCAGCTCGCGTCTGAGTATTTTTTCGTTTTCATCGAGGATAACCTGGGTGTCGTAATGATATTTCCCGAAAGGCTCATTTAAAAAAAACTTTTCGATAATGTCCCGTGTATTCACCCGTACCAGGCAATAAGAGGGAGCTTCGCTTAGCTTGGGAGCCTGGGGTATATTGAAAAAATCTTTTATATCTGGAGCCCTGTTAGATTTATAGATAAATTCAAACCTGCCGTTATGGGCTTCATCGGGTGCCTTATTGGCCTGGTAGTCGATGTTTTCGTATGTATTTTTCGGCAACGCTGATGCATCCAGTCTACCGAAGTTTTTTTCAGCTGCCTCTTTCCATTTACCAATACCTTCGGTATTTCCTGTCAGACTGCTATTTAGCTGAATCGCTGTCCTGACAATCCCGTAGATATCATCACCCGTAATATTTTCGCGCCTTATCTTCTCAGCTCCATACAGCATAAAGAATGCCAGACGAACGCTCGCAATTAAGACTTTATACTTATTCGGGTTCTTTCGGTCCGGGACAATGCTCAGAAATTCATCGGCATGCCCCACATCAAGCCATCCGCTATTGACTACAATCGGCTTCTGATAAAGCTGGGTTTTAAGAAAATTGCCCCATGTACATTTTTTTGTCCCGTCACCCTCTCCATAAATAATACGTCCAAACGGATACCCGTCAAACGGAGGAGTAACAAGATAATTCCCTCCATTATCCTGGGATTCCCGAGGCTTGTACTTACTCTTTTTTCCAATATCAGCTTCGTTCTCGGTGTATTCAAAAATCGATCCCACATCTTCGGGAAGTGACAAGTTTATAGGGTGTTTTTCCTCTAAATTTGTCATACAGGCAACCAGATTGTAATGTGGAGCAGAGTAAAAACCGGATTTTATCTGATCACGGTTAAACAGTTTTTTTCCTTTTTTTGTTCTGATAAACTCGACATTCTTTGCTTTTGATGTGAAGGTATTAATACCCTCAGTCTCATTTAAACCGTCCGGAGCAAAGACTTTTTCCGTGGGATCAAGGTCACTGGCCATGATCCAGGGTGCAATGCGGAGTTGCGCTCTCTGCTCAACCTCCTTTTTGTCCGGCGTAGTGTAAGTAAAGGTGAGCATGACCCGCCAGCTCTCTTCCTGCTGGTCAGCGCCGAAATCAGCAGCCTCTATCCATAGACTTATCCTGCCGTCTGCATCTTTTTCAAGCCCGGTGAGATCAAGCGGGTTGTTGTTCAGGGCCTGGGCATTCTTTTTTCGGCCTGAGTAAACGCGGATTCGTCCAGGCTCGTCGGCCCGGAGTCTGGCTTGCCAGCCCTGCCGCTCTTCGGGCTTTTCAGCGTCCCAGCGGAATGCCAGCTCGATCCGCTCGTCAATGTTATCGTTCTTGCGCGTACGTACCATGATGATGGCACCCAATCCGTTTTCACCCCACTGCCAGTCTCCGTAATCCGCGGGTTCGTCATCGACCTGTCCGTCACGATGGACGTCCAAATACATCCGTAATATTTTATTCTCGAGGATCAGGGTCGTATGAGGGTTTCTCCTGTTACGCCCTTTTTCATTTGCTACAACTGTTACTGTCTTAGCCTTTTCCTCTGGATTCCATCCGTCGAGGTAGACTTCATACTTGCCGGGCTTTAGGTCCTTGCCGAAGTGTACGACTCCATCCAGCTCCCCCACCCCTTTCTTTACCGGTCTCTTGGGATGACGTGTAAGAGCTTCGGTTTTTTTCTTCCTTTTATCCTTAGTATCCTTTTTTCTGGCGATGACTAATGCCCCGTTTGCTGGATCACCGTTGCTGTCCTCCACGCAGACGATAAGTTTCCCGAGTTCCTGTTTTTTCTTGTTAGGGCAGGATTGAACTGAACGCTTATGATCAAACATAGTCAGTCTTCCTCCCCTTTGCCATAGTAAAAATCAATCTTGTCCATCTTGTCCTCACCATCGAGATCAGTATCATGGAGTATTTCCTGAACAACAGGATCGCTCCCGTCATCAAATCCTGGGCCATGTACGAGCATATGCTCAAGGAAGCGCTGGATATCATTTTCTTCGGTAATGTCATAGGATTCCGCTTTTTCCAATCCGTTTTTAACCACAAGACTAAGTTCCTCATCTGAAACAGACGCTGTCTCTTCCGGACAGACATTACTCAGGTGCAAGACCATCTTCTTGTTGAATGCATCTATCATATATTCTTCGAAAGTTTCCATCTGCTCTTTGCGAATGATTAACATCTCTTCTTTTTATCCCCATTACAGTGGCTCAAATCAATGAATTATCTTACTCAACTTCTTTATCCGGGATCCTCTTTTTTTCATAAACACGAATGAGGCCTCGCTTTTGAAAATAGTTTTTATGGGTGATGGTCCACCAGTCTTTTCCGGACAATTTCAGTTTCTTTTCACTTAGCTTGTTAATAAAGGTCCCTGATCCCCCTGTATTTACCTTTGCATTTGACCAGCCATCTTTCCCGGCGCCGTCCACATTGAAAATCAGCCCATCATTCACACAACAGATGGCATCCTTCTTGATACTCATTCCACATGAGGGAATCAATTGAACCTGGACCTTGGGCTCGCCGGCCACAGCATGATTGTCGTAATAATCTTTCAAACGCCCAGTCCACTTGCCCTTTCCAAGGGAAATTCTCTGGTGATCCAGACAGACCTCCAGGCCAAAGGTGATATCATCCATAGTAAATACTGACCCGCCGCCGATCCCGCTTTTGTTGATCTCTGAGATTCGTTCGGTATGTTCTCTCTCCTTGTCTTCTCCCCGCTTCTTCCCGGTCCACTTATATGTATCGCCCGGTCTGTTCTCCTTAATAGAAAGATCGTCCTGAGACCCCTCTGTGGGCAGCACCGTACGGTTTTTGTCTCCATGAATATCAATTTGACGGTCCGCGTAGAAATCTCCTTTTCCAAAGTCTTTTCCCAGAAAGTCAACCGACGAGATATATTCCTTGTATATCAGGGCCTGACGCAAACCTCTTTGTCCGTTTGATGAAACAGAGTTTTCTTTCCCGCCTTTCTGTACCAGCGCGATATTCAAAATTTCGGTATGCCCTTTGGGCCTCGTCAAATCGATGATGTCGCCCTTATTAAAACCCGCATCTGTATCCAGTGTTATCTTAAATCCCTTTTTATCTTTACCTTTATCATCTTGATAAGTAATTTCAGACACATCGGTAACCTTTCCAGCGGAAGGGCCATGTGTCTGCTTTACGCTTGAATCGATTTCAATCCCCCGTGAAACATGATCAACCGTCAGGATTGTTTTGTCGGTTGGGTCTTTCTCAATATCGACTACTTTTGAAATCGTTGCTTCATGCTTCTGATATCCGATGACCGTGCCGAATATAAATAGCCAGTCAGAATAATCACGTTCGTCGGATTCAGTCTCCTTCCGCAGATTCTCCATGGCCATGGATACTTCATTAATAGGATAAGCGCCTTCTGCGCCACGAAAATAGAATTCAGGCGCCATGAAAATCTTGAGGACCTCGGGATCATCTTTTTCAACGTCTGATGCCTTATTGTAAGCCGTTACAACCGCATTCTTCATGATCTTGCAGCGTTTCTTGATATCGGCTTGAGCATCCTTTTTGCCCAGGTAGTACGGGGTACCTTTCTTTTCCCCTGCGCCGGTGGGCAATTCACAGCCAATAAATTGGATCCACTTATAAGCGGGGGCAATCACAAATTTGGCAGTGCTGACGCCGCCCTTCGTGACCGTCACCTTTACATCGTCTGATTCAGGATTTGCACTGATGATGCGCCAGTCCTTCTCTTTATTCTTTGGGGTAATTGAAATCTCATATTCCCCCGGCTCAATTCCTGAAAATGTGTGTGTCTCAATGTTTTCCGACTTCTGTGTATCAGCTGTTTTTGTTGCCTTAGAAACTATTTTGATGCCCACGTGATCGGAGAAAGCTTTTTCATCCTTTCGTGTTATTTCAACAATCAGGTCTCCCTTGCACTTTTCCTGAGGTGAGACCGCCTCTTGCGGACCCTTTTCGTGGGCTTGCTGCACCTTCGCGCGGGATTCCTTGGCCTTTTTTGCCTTGCAGGAGCCGCACATTTCACCGGCAACCGGAACAAGCACTTTACCGCACTCGCTACAATGAAATGGCACGATATCCCTCTACGTTTCTGTTTATTAGAACTTACCGATAGGCTGAGGATTGAAGAGTTTTATGAATGATATCGCAAAGCGAGCCCACAGATCCAAATTCCAAAATCAATGGTTATTCTACGCTATATCATCCGGCCACTTCATCTGCGCCGGGGCATTAAGGGCATTCAGCCAATCGTCCTCGCTGGTTTCTTTCAGCAACAGACCCATCCTATCATTCGGCGGAATAGTCTCATCTGTCAGATATTTTTGAAATACCGGAAACACATCAAAATCAGGAGCGATCTCAAACATGAGGTTTACAAACGCGGTCAAATTGTTCTTCCAGGTCATCCCGTATTTTCTGGCACGTCCTATGCCATATTCCACCCTTTTATATATTTTGTCTTCATCCAGATCCTTCAGAGCGGCCTCATGGCTGAACCGGAGTTGTTTGACAACAGAGGCAATAAAGTCCTGTTCCGCCTTTTCCTGGAAAACCGTCATTTGTTCTTTGCGGATGAATAGCATACGATTTCCTGTTACAAATTAATCACATCTTTAATAAGCTTAAATTTATCTGTACATGCATATTCAATTAATTTATTATCTTCTTCACCTTCTGTAAAATACCGATTAACCGGACCAAACATGGTTTCGAGCTGTTCCTGATCGCATGTGGGCAAAAATACGCGCAGCACCCTCGGATCATAATACCTGAAAAAAAGGGTCTTCCCGTCTTCATCGGTGACCCTTAAAAAACTCCGAAAATGATTCCGCAATTCTATGAATTTTGCTGTTGATTCGGCAAATATACCCCAGCTCTTTCCCCACCCCCGAGCCAAAAGCCATTGAGTGAAGGGATCATCTTCATCAAGTTCAATCAGATACGGTGCAACAGTGGCGAGTTCACGGGCCTGCTCCCCGATAAAAAGGCAAACCTTTTTGTTATCGGATTCCGCCAGCTTTGGATAAATAACATTGTCTCCCGCGGCATCAAGTATGGCATATATCTTACCCTGATCCTGTCTGTCCCTCGACCATAAAACACGATTTACGGCATTCAAAAAATCATTCGAATCTGACATTTTCAATCCTGTCTTTCATCTGAGCCTGCACGGGCTCATTCGGGTTACGTCGGTCATGTTTCACAGAACGGCGTTCCGGACTGTGCCGCCTGTTGGAAGGTCAGCGCCTGCGGGGTGAGCTCTGTTGCCTCAACCTCTGACGGAGTTAAGCCCGGCAGTTCCGATGTTCTACCGGGGTCGGTAGTATCCGCCTCTTCAGGTTCATCAGGTGAGGCAGGGGAACACCCGGAACCGGAACCGGCAGACCCGCCGCTGTTGATCATAACCATAGCTCCGGATATGCTGACGCCGGAAGGACCAATATCTATAAAACTACCGGAAGCTTTCAATGACACCTGCATGCCGGCTTCTATAACCACCCTAGAACCGCCTTTAATGTGGATATCCCCGTACGCATCAAGCGCATAATTCCCTCCCGCCTTTTCCAGAATGTCACCGGATTCACTCTGGATAGAAATCGTACCTGCTATTTTTTCGTTATGATCCCCACCCACGGTCAGATGCTTATCTCCATCCACCTTTTCCATCTGGTTTTCCGTTATGATCAGATGGCGGCTTTCGCCCACAAATTCACGGCTTTTATCTTTTGCCCGGATATCCAGAGTTTTTTCCGCTTGAATAAAAAGTTGTTCCTCACCCGTTTTATCCTCAAACCGAATTTCATTGACTCCGCCACTGTCCGGGACAGACATGCTTTTTATGGTTGACTTTGTCTTTTCGGCAGGCAACTCATAAGGCGGCGTGTTGCTGCCGTTATACACACGGCCAGTGATAATCGGCCGGTCCGGGTCACTTTCAAGAAAATCGACGATAACTTCGTGGCCGACGCGAGGAATATGCATAGCCCCCCAGCCTGCACCAGCCCATGCCTGGCTGACGCGAATCCAGCAAGAACTCTTTTCATCATTCTTACCCTCCCGGTCCCAGTGGAATTGGACCTTGATACGGCCATACTCGTCGGTGTAAATTTCCTCTTTGTCCGGCCCCGTCACAATAGCCGTCTGGACTCCTTCCATAACAGGTTTCGGGCTGTCTCTTTCAGGTCTAAAGGTTACTGACGAAGGAATACCCAAAAACTGATTTTCATACCGAAAAGCGCCCATATCTGCTTGCTCTTCAAGAACCTGGGGTTGAGATCCTGTGTGAGTGACACCTACAAGCAAATACTCCTGGTTAAAATCCTTGCAGTCGTGTTTGGTCAGCGTGAAGGTGAAACCTGGGATGAACCGTGGACAACCACTTTGCCCCTCAGCCTTATCTTTAAACATCACCGCTTCTTGCAGACGAATCTGGGCCAGTTTTTTTCCTCTATCTTCATCAAGGTACTCCCCAGGATAATCATAAATTTCCAAGTTTTTATTTTCATCGGCCAGCTTATCAACGGTCAAATCCAGAGAAGGTTTTTCAAAATTAAAATCTTTATAAGTAAATTTTCCGGATCGGATCTGTCGGGATAGAATAAGTTTTATAACAGCCTCTTTTTCCGGTACCATGCCATGCCCAGGATTATACACGACCATGGGTTCTCCTGAAATCGGTTGATAGTTTACCGGGCTGTCTCCAAATACCAAGAGGTGTTTGTCTTTTGCATGCTCAAAAAAATAGAAAATACCCTCTTCTTCGAGAAGACGGGATATGAAATTCAAATCTGTCTCGCGGTATTGTACACAGTATTCTTTCGGGTCATACTGACCCTGCAGTCTAAAATCAAAACGGTCACTCGTTATACCGGCGTCCTGAAGGACTTGCTTCACAATATCGGTGACACTCTTTTTTTGAAAAATACGGCAGTCCTGCTCCAGAGAAAGCATCCACAGGGACGGAACCATTCTTGCCTGGTAAAGGTTAAAACGCTCCCTGCTGCCGGTTTGTATAAATTTGTTGACAATGCCATGAAAATAGCGGTCTGCTTCATCACCTAAGATTGTCAGCAAAGCCTCTTTGCCAATCACATCATCGAAGTTGATTTCATCTTCTGACACCAGGGAAAGATTAACTTCACAGGGCGAGGAAATTTCTTCCCTCGCAGTGAACTCTTCAACACCCAGTTTAATACCTGATATTTCAAACAAGAAATGTGCCTCACTTGCTAATAGCGCCATTTCTAACCTCCAAAATCTATCTTGAATGAACCGTCCTCTTCAAGTCCCAGATGAACCTCCGAAGGCATTTCGCCTCCGCCCATCCGGGCCAGAATTTCTTGTGACATTCGTGGCATAATGCTTCCGGTCATAATATAATCGATATTTCTGGCCCCGGTTTCAACCTCGGTACAGCGAGCGGAAATCTGTTCCACAACGTCCTGAGAATAAGAGAGTTTCATCTTATGGGTGTCGGCAAGCCTTTTTACCAGTTTGTCCAACTTGAGTCCCACGATATCCTTCAGGATGTCTGAACCGAGTGTCATGTAGGGAATTACCGTCATTCGAGCCAGAAGGGCCGGTTTGAAATGGTTGCTTAAAATCGGCCGCACAGCCGCAGTTATGATTTCAAAAGATGGGGTTTCATCACCGGAACACATTTCTGTTATCACGTCTGTGGCCAGGTTGCTGGTAAGAAAAATCACCGTGTTTTTGAAATCGATGAGCCTCCCTTCGCCGTCCGAAAGCATGCCTTTGTCAAATACCTGGTAAAAAAGATTCATCACCTCAAGGTGTCCCTTTTCCACCTCATCAATGAGAACCACGGAGTACGGCCGTTGGCGAACTGCTTCGGTAAGCACGCCCCCTTCTCCGTACCCGACATAACCGGGAGGTGACCCGATCAGTCGGCTGACGGTGTGCTTTTCCTGGAATTCACTCATGTTAACGGTAACCATAAAATTTTCACCGCCAAAAAGAAGATCCGCTACGGCCAGACCGGTTTCGGTCTTGCCGACGCCACTGGGACCTGCCAGCAAAAAGATCCCCAAAGGTTGGTTTGGGTCTTTGATTCCGGCTTTGGCCGACTTGATTACCTCGGTAATAATTCCAAGGGCTTCATCCTGTCCCTTGATCCTTTGTTTTAGATTCTCTTCCAGCTTGATGATATTTTGAGCTTCATCCCGCATGACCTTCCCTAATGGTATGCCGGTCCAGTCCGAAACCACCTTGGATACCACATCAGGATCCACTTCGGTGCGTACCAACGGTGAATCGCCTTGCAGGGCTTCGAGTTGCTTTGCAGCTTCTTCCATCTGTGTAATCAGTTCATTTTCTTTTTCAGCCTCTGCTCCTTCCCGGCTTTTTAGTTCATAAAGCGATGATCTTATATCAATTACTTTATTGGCAAGCTCCTGCTCCTTCAACCATCGTTCCTTGAGTTCCACGACTTCTGCATTGAATTTTTCCAACGCGTCGTTGGTTTCTTTGTACCGCTCTTCATCAATATCAATCTTGTGGAGTTGATCCCGTTCCAATGCCCTTTTTTCCCGTTCCAAGGCCTGGATGGTGCGTTCTTTATCCTCTATCACATCCGGTTTTGCGGTAAGTAAAACTTTTACCCGGGCCGCACTGGTGTCCAATAGATCTACAGCCTTATCCGGAAGCTGACGTCCTGAAATATAGCGGCTTGAAAGTACGGCCGCGGCCTGAATGGCATCGTCTCTCACCATTACGTGGTGGGCTTCCTCATACTTGCTCTTTAATCCCCTTAAAATAAGGACGGCGGTCTCTTCTGAGGGTTCATCCAGCTTCACCAACTGAAAGCGACGGGCCAAGGCTGCGTCCTTTTCAATATATTTTTTATATTCCGACCAGGTAGTGGCGGCAACGGTACGGAGCTCTCCTCTTGCCAGAGCGGGCTTGAGCAGATTTGCTGCATCACTCCCTCCGGCTGTTCCCCCTGCACCGATCAGGGTATGGGCTTCATCGATAAAGAGAATAATCGGTTTTTCCGAGGACTTAATCTCATTGATAACAGATTTTAACCGGTTTTCAAATTCGCCTTTCATACCGGCGCCTGCTTGAAGCAGGCCCATGTCCAGACCTAAGATCGATACATCCCGCAGCAATTCCGGGACATCCCCTTCCACAACCCGCAGGGCCAGGCCTTCCACCACAGCGGTTTTGCCCACACCGGCTTCTCCGACCACAATCGGGTTATTTTTTCGCCTTCGCGCCAGAATGTCGACCATCTGACGGATCTCCCTGTCCCGACCAAAAACAGGATCGATTTCTCCGGCTTTGGCCTTACCGGTGAAATCATCACAAAAACGTCCCAGAGCGGTGGCATCGGCCGATGGGTCGGCCTCCCTCACCCGCTCTTCACCAGGTGTTGGCTGTTCAATCGAACCCTTGACGATATTCCAGAACTGGTCAAGAAGTGCCTCCCGGCCAATGGAACCCAAGTGTTCAACATAGCGGCCTGTGGCGAATTGGGTGGGTTTGATTAACAGGGCCAATAGCAGAGCGCCCGATCGGACACGATTTTCCTTAAGATCCACCGAGGCAAGCAGCCAGGCCTCCTGAAATAACTCCAGGAGCAGAGGGGAAAAAACCGGCTTGCCGGCGTTGCCCGTGCGGAACTCTTCGAGAGTCTGATCCACGGCCTTGGCAACTCTTCCTGAATCAAGATCAAACTGGCGAAAGATAAGAGGCAGGTCTGACTGAGGATCTTCTAAAACTTTGGCCAGAACGTGCTCCACCGTAACCTCGTAATGGGTACGGGTAACACAAAGCCCTGCTGCTGCTTCCAGACACCGGGTGCAATAGGGATTCAAACGCTCGAGAAGCGATTTTATATCAACTGTGATCATGTCTACCTCCTATCTGCGTTGTGGCGTATAGATTGTCCTGACCTCTCCTATTTGGTCACTTGAAAAGAGCCATGTATTCAATCCGAGCCTTGAACGATCGGGATCACCCAAGCAAACCTTTTCGGCCTCACCCTCGGCCAGAATAATTTCCAGGTCATATTCAAGAGGCTCAAGAACATACATATCCGTCAAAAATGTTACGGTGTTATATGTATCTGCTTCCGGGTAAAAACTTTGAAATCTTTTTTTATCCAATGGACCGATCCGGATTCGAAATTTTCCCATTCGATCTATAATTTCTTCACCAAGAAAACAGTTTCGGCCCAAAAAATGGTCAGGTGATCCGACGAACAGTTTCTGATCATCGGGGATTTTAGCTTTTCTCTCCAAACAGGGAATTACGGTCACGGGCATACCATTCAAAGCATCCGTTAGCAGGGTTTCCAAGCCAAGGGCCGATCGCGGCATTTGGGTAAATAGACCTACATAGCGGAGCAGGTGGCAGGGATCAAAAATGTCTGATCTTAACTTTTTCTCCCCTATGCCCATAAGGCAAAAAAGTCTTTCAGCATGCCGGGTATTATTGAATTCGACAAGCTGAAGGCTCTGTTGATATTTGCATAAGCATCCATAAAGAAGCTGAAAAAGGCGATGGTTTATAACATCGATAAACTCCCGGGTCACCGATTCATCATCGGCGGCTTCGTCCATAAGATCTTCAGTATAAAATGTAGGTAAAGGAGATGAAGTGCCGTAAAGCCCAAGGAAATTAGCTGTTACCTGAAACCGGGTTTTTCCTTTATTTTCTGTTTCTTCAATTCGATCCAAATCTGCGGCAGGAAAAGCCAGTGACAGTTTCGGTCGAACCCTGATAGAATCAAATTCAAGTGTGTCGGTAGATTCCATGCCACTGGAATCTCGACACAAAAGACGTAGTAAACGCATGGCCTGAAAAAATGAAAAAGAGTAGCCTTTTTTCAGCAAATCGAACGTCAGTTCTGATGTTAAATCAGGGGATGGACTCCTATGCGAGCTGGCCATTGATAAACATCTCCCTTTAATGCCTCCTGTATGGTTAATTGGGTGTAAGTATTTATGGAAGCATAATTGCTCAGAAAATGATCCATTATGCTTCCAAAAAGATACAGATCTCCGATACCTGCAAAATGGTCCTGATGGACTTTCATTCGAATTTTCCGCCCCCGCATCATGATGCCCCGTACCAGTCTTTCGGAACTTGCTGTTTCAATACTTGAAATTCCGGCGATGCGTTTGCGATTGGCTATGATTGATGTTTTGTCGCGGGTTTCTTCAAAAATATAAAGTTCCAGAAGGGCTCTCAGGTTTTGAGTATTTGAAAGCGAAAGATAATTTAATGAAAGATGCGAAAGTAATCGCCACAACAGATTGGTCCCCAGCGGCGGTAACACATTGGCCGTCGGGGATATGATATTCTGAAACTCGACAAATTCCGGAGACGAACTGGTGGGCTTAGAAATATCTCCACGCTGTAACCTTTCTGGCAACCTGCCGTTGGTGCATTGAATACGAGTTGAAATGGTTTCTTTTCTGGGAGGAGCTGATGCTGAAGGATAGGCAAATGATAAAGAAACATCGAACCCGGATTGAACCGGCAAGCGTCTCAGTTTGGTATGATAGACCGGGGTTGATATCTGCTTGTAAGAAAACATATCAAAGGGCAAATAATTTATTTCCTTGGCCGTCCCCTGGACAAAACCCACGACTTTTTTCAGAGCATATACCTGGAAATGTTCAGCATTTGATCCGTATGGACGTACCACATAGTCAGTTTTGCGATGATCCAGACGGATGGGATCGGCATCATGGTCAAAGACATTAATGGCCGGTGCAGCAGCAAGAACAAAATTGGAAGTTTTTATCTTGGGTGGTGGAAACGGGAGATCGTTAAGTAAAAAACATATCTCAAATCTGTTCCCCTCCCCTCTGTCATGCCAGCGCTCCCATCCCACAAGATCCAAAAAGAGAAACTTTTGGGGTAGAATAAAATATTCCTGCAGTATCCGGTATCCCGGAAAAGAATTGGATGGATAAGGAAAAAGACTTTCCGTGTGTGAAAATCCCACGGAACGTAAATGATCGGGCGTTAGCAATAGCACCTGCCCGGTATCAAGGGGTTTGATTTCAATCTGTTTCAAATGGTTCTTCAAAAGGAAATAAAGATCTGCGGCATTGGAAAAATCTCCGGCAAGAAAGAACCTTAAGAAGCCCGGTTGCCAGTCTGACAGCTTGGGTCCCTGAAGCTCCAATCGGAGTTTTATTGTGGGTGGACGTCCGGCAGTCTCTTCAAAAAACGCTTGTGAAAGAATTAACGGATGGATGTTTACATCATAGCAAGTCCGAAAAAAACAGGTCGTACCTTCAACCGGCACCGAAGCAATATTGATGCCTGCAGGTATAGTCATGGACTGTTTGAGCGTCGGTTTAGGAGTAAAAGCCATAATGGTCGTGGAAGGAATCGGCCGTAGATAATGGGGCCAAATCAACTGGACCAGCTCATGGATAATTTCCGGGAACTCATCGTCCAATTTCTGGCGTAAAAGTGCCGTCAGAAATGCTGTGCCTTCCAGAAGACGTTCCACATCAGGATCGGAGGCAGGGCCGCCGAGCATGGGGGCTAAAGCGGGATGGGCCTTGGAAAAGTCGGCTCCCAGCTCCTTTAAATTATCCAGTTCCTGTTGAAAATAGCGATTAAACATATATAGTGCCCGAAACCTTACCGTCTCTTAGGCCACTCCGGGAGAGATAGCCCACTTGCATAATATATGTGGCTGGAATGACTTACCCTTAAGGCCATCACATTGTGCGCAAGTTGTTTTGCATCAGCCTGTGATGCTTATCTTTCCATCAGAATCTACCACACTCTCAAAAAGCACCGGTTCCTTGTGGTCTTCAGTTGCCAGTTTGGCCGTAATCTGAAAACGCAGGGACAAAAGATCCTCATCTTGAGGAATGAGTCTGACCCGTATCCCGTTTAATCGGGGTTCATATTTTTGTATGGTCTGTTGAATGGACCTCTCGAAGTCCCTAACAGAATCCGGGTAGGCGTGTAGTAATTCGGTAAAATCGGGCACGCCGTAGTCTTCTCCGATGGGAACACTGCCCTGCCTGGTATTGAGAATTTGCTGCAAGTGATCCAACACAGAGTCAATCGTTCGTTTCGGATCTTCTCTCAACCGTGTATGAGGTTCCTTTTTCCAGGCCGAGATTCTCTTAAGTAGTCTGTCTTCCCTCATTTGGCATCAACAGTCAGTTTCCAATTCCCGAAAAAATCAGCCATTATTCCGGTATACGTTTATGGAAGATGCCCCGTTTAACGCAAAAAATATCACTTGCGATATGCCGGAACGTCAAGTGAAAAACTAAGTCCTTTGTGACCAGTGATCGATGTGTTCAATCCCGTCAGGCTCATAAGTCCAGCG